>PWNY01000254.1 GCA_003557805.1 Bacteroidales bacterium
AGATTGCAGCAGTACAGCCCGCAGGGCCGCTGCCCAGTATAAGGCATTTTGTTTTCTCACTTTGTTCACTCATAATTGATTGTATTTTTTTGAATGGTTTTATATGGTACTATTATGTAATAAATAACTATTTTCCAGGAGTAAACCACTGTTTCCACAAAAATAGCAAATTGGCAGAATTATTGTAGGTTTGTATAGAACAAACACCACGGCTCCCTCAGGGTTCAGTAAAAACGGAAATCTTATGAAAAGAACCGGTATACTCACAGCCGTTACAGCACTTTCGATATTAATTGTAATATCGTGTACGCACCGTGCATATAAGGAAGAAAGACCCGGATCAGAGCAGTTGCTGGAAGCTGGTGCAGCTGCCCGTGCGAATAACAATTTCGCGTTTGATTTGATGGGTAACATAGCTAAAGATGGAGAAAACCTGATTTTCTCCCCTTTCAGCATCTCAACTGCCATGGCCATGACCTATGCGGGTGCACGGGGACTGACAAGTGAGGAGATGGCTGATGTGCTTTACTTTAAAAGGGAGCTGGACGATTTTAACAGGGCTTACGGCAGCTACCTGGATTTAGTTTCTAAAATGGCAGGCGAAGACCTTAGCCTGAATTTGGCAAACTCCATTTGGGCCCAGCAGGACTACACCTTCCTTGACTCATATTTTGAGACTATCGAAAAGTATTACAATTCAACAAGCTTTTTGGTAGACTTTGTCAATAACAGGGAGAATGTCCGCTTACAGATAAATGACTGGGTTTACAACGAGACAGAGGAAAAAATCAGTGATTTGCTTGAACCCGGTGTTCTCACAACCGATACCAGGATGGTCCTTGCAAACGCAATCCACTTCAAAGGGTCATGGTTAAAGGAGTTTGACAAGGACAGGACCACAGAGGGCGACTTTTTTACAGCAAATGACAGGAGTGTAAAGGCGGACTTTATGAACCGCAACGATACAATTCCCTACTATGAAGACGATATATTGCAGGCTATAAGCTTACCATACGCAGATGGAGGATTTTCAATGCTTTTCGTTTTACCTGCCGAAGGTTTCTCTACAACAGATCTTCTGCAGGATTTTAATGCAGATTACTTTAAGGAGCTTCTAAGCAATATGGAAAAGACAGAAACCAGTATCCATATACCTGTGTTCGAAATCGAAAACAAGATGGAGCTCGACAGGGTGCTGCCTGAAATGGGTATAAGACAGGCATTTTCAAATAATGCCGACTTTTCTGGAATAACCGGCAGTCTCGACCTGAAAATTGACAAGATAATACATCAGGCAATTATAGAAGTTAGTGAAGAAGGTACTGAAGCTGCAGCAGCTACCGCAGTTGTTATAATCAGAAAATCACTTCTTGAGAACGACAGCCGAAAGGTATTCAGGGCTAACAGACCGTTTTTATACTTTTTGATCGACAACGAACTTAATAGTATACTTTTCGCAGGAATTACATCTAACCCCGCAAAAGGAGGGAACTGAAGTTATTCATCACCGGGTTCTGTAAGTGCCTCGCTGGCAAGTGAAGATGGAAGGTTCTTCTTTGCCTTCACTCCAAGCTTCTTGAGCTTCTCGGCCTGGCCTATCAGGTTGCCCCTTCCCGTTTTAAGCTGACCAAATGCGTCATCATAGCTCTTTTTGGCCTTTTCAAGGTTTGTTCCAACACCAGAAAGGTTGTCAACGAAGTTTACAAATTTATCGTACAGGGCAGCCCCCCTGTCCGCAATGGCCTGGGCATTCTGGCCCTGGTATTCACGTTTCCAGAGGTCCTCTATCAGTTTCAGTGCGGCGATCAGATTGGTGGGGGAAATGAGAAGTATCCTCCTCTGGTATGCATAGTTCCAAAGATCCTGGTCATTTTTCAATGCAAGCATATATGCAGGTTCAACCGGGATAAACATCATTACAAAATCGAGACCCGGTTCAAAGTCCTGGTAGCTTTTTCCGCTAAGGTCTTCAATGTGGCGCTTCACAGACAATAAATGATCCCTTACCGCCCTTTCACGTGACTCATCCTCGGCAGCCGCCACATAGCGGGTGTACGCATTAAGCGAGACCTTGGAGTCAATTATTAGCCTCCTGTCATCAGGGTACCTGATTATTATATCAGGTTGCAACCTTCTGCCTTCTTCGTTTTTTATGTAGTTTCCGTCATCGTCCTTTATAAATTCCTGTACAAAATACTCTCTGTCCTTCTCAAGCCCTGACTGCTCAAGTATATTTTCCAGTATCATCTGCCCCCAGTCGCCCTGTGTCTTTGAACTGCCCTTAAGAGCCTTTGTAAGGTTAACAGCATCTTCGCTAACTTTCCTGTTAAGTTCCATCAACCTTTGAACCTCGCGGCCAAGAGAAAAACGCTCCTTTGCCTCCTTGTCATAAACATCCTCGATCTTTTTGCGGAAGGTGTCAATGTTCTCACCAAGGGGTTTCAGTATAAACTCCAGATTCTCCTTGTTTTGGCGGGTAAATTTATCTGACTTCTCATCAAGGATCTTTGAGGCGATATTCTCAAACTCCATTCTGATCTTAATACCAAGTTCCCCGATCTCTTTTTTCTGTGTATCGAGTTTATCCTGCAATGCCTTGTTGGCCTCCTTTGAAGCTGACAGTTCCCTGTGGGTAATGTTCAGTTCATCTGACAGACCGGCCAGAGACCGCTTAAGTTCAGCAACCTCACTGCCAAGTGAATCTGCCTTTTCAGTCACTGAGTCCAGCCTGGCTTTCTGGCCTGCAGACTGCTCCCCCACCTGCTTGTTTTCCAGGGCAAGAGAATCATTGATATTACGTAGTTCCAGAATATCTCTTGTGAGCCTGTCCGACCTCTCTTTTTCCAGCCTGACTGATAATTCAGATTCATTGAGCTTATCAAGAGTCTTTTTAAGATCGGCTCTTGGCACTCTCTTTATCTTCAAATAAAGGGATGCAATAATCCATGATAGAATTGCCCCGCTTAGAAAACCCAGAATCAGATAGATGTAAGTTCCCATAAAAATAGCCTGTTCCAGGTCAAAGATAAAAAAATGGAGGCAAGCAGGCGAACGGGTTTTGAAAAATCAGGAAAATTCATACATTTGTTTAGAATGAATCTAAAGGCCGCGTTTATAACCAAGAGTGGCAGACAATACAATATTCACAAAACAATGAAATTATGAGGAAAGAATTACTTTTATTGCCGGTCCTGGTAATCCTTGCCGGTTTTACTGCTGAAAGCAGTGCCCAGGTATATACAGGGGGTAATATCGGGCTGCATATTGATGACAGGGGCACTTATGCCGATGTTGCACCTGTTTTGGGGTACCGCAAGGGAATTTTCGACTTCGGGGTCTCTCCGTTCTTCTCATACAGGGACTACAAAGACATGCCGGAGAGATATTCATACGGTAACCGGTTATTTACACAGATAACATTCATACCGGGTGTTTTCGCTCACGGGGAGTTTGAAGTCTCCAACATTGAAACCAGCGGTGGCGACAGGAAGTGGATAACCGGCCTGCCGGTGGGCGGAGGATACAGGTACAATATCACCGACCGTACAAGGGCATACGGCATGGTACTCTACGATGTGCTTCTAGATGATGAGAGTCCCGTCAGAAACCCCATTTTCAGGGCAGGCATGGTATACGACTTTTAGCAATATTCCCGGTTGAAGCCTATTTAATCTTCTGAAGGATCTTAAGCGGGATAATTACTGAATCGGGATCGTACTCCACGAAATACTTCAGTTCCTGAACAGCCTTTTCAAACATGTACAGGTTGAGAAGGTCGTTGATTTGCTCTCCCTCTGCGGGAATAATCCCGTGTGGCTTGATTGTCTTTAAATAGGACTCCAGGAAGGTGCTGGCCACCCTCTGGTACCACTGCTCCAAAAGTGTGCGCAGGTAGTTTGTATCAACCTTTACGAACTCCTTGCGCATGAAATATCCCTTGTAGATAGCATAGTGGAAAGAACTAAGCATGGAGGCGACATCCTTGAGCGGACTGTGCTTGATCTTGCGAACACTGAATGAACGTTCCAACTCCCCTTCAAAGTTGATTATTTTAAAGTCCTTACCAGTAAACAACACCTTGTCAAGTTTGTAGTTGCCATGAATGCGGGTCTTTAGCGCAGGTATCTTTTTCCTTTCAAGCAGAGCCCGTATATGGGCAAGGTATGTGTCTTCACTGTCCAGGATTTCATTCAGAAGATCAAGATGTTTGGCAGGCAGCCTGCCTGCATTCTCTTTTATCTGGCTGAAAGACCTTCGCACATAAGTCCTGAGGGCCTGGTAAAGCGATTTCTGGTAAAGCAAACTAAATGGTTCCACACTGAATCCGGGGTAATCTTTCAGTGATTCAAGGGCAATGTGAAGTTCGGCGGAACGTTTTGCCAGGACCCCGACCATGTCAAGGTAAAGTGACCCGATAAGCTCGTCAAGCTTATCAGAAGCAAGCTTCCCGGGGCGGTTGTACTCCTCCCTTTCCGATAATAGCTTGTCAAAAAAGCTCTCGATAGAGGTCTGGGTCATCTCCCACCCTTTTTCCACACTTGGTATCAGCTCCATCAACATTGCTATTGAGGTGTCTTCCAGGTCCCTGTTCCTGTAATCCAGGCGACCCAGGTAGAGCGGTATGTGTCTGAATGATGTCTTGCGGGTCAGGTGCTTCATTACCTCTACCTCCGGGTTTTCACCCTCCTGTGGGCTCCTGTATATCTTCAGGAAGAACCTCTCACCATAAGTTATTGAAGAGTTTGTCTGCCTTGAAGAGATCAGGTGGGGCAACAGCGGATCATCAGGCTGGTACATCTTCCTCAGCAGGCTGCCCGATTTTGCCCTGAGTTCGCCTTTAATGCCCTTAAGTTTTGAGCGCCTGCGGATCAACTCAAAAAGATTATCCTGGATCACCTTGTCGGCAGCACCATCGTAAATAACACCCTCCTCCTTGTCAAGCAGGACCTTCGCAACAACAGAGGAGGGTATCCGTGACCTTATATCCTCGGCCTTGTTGTTCATCGCAAGAGATATCGGCATAAGGTATATATCCTTCTTGCCTTCGATAAGATCCATCTCAATTATAAACAGGTAAGGCGAGAAAGTCTTTTCTGCCAGCTTAACAACATCAATAATGTTAATGCCCCTGAGTTTTCGGGTATCTCCCCTGAACCACTTAATATGTACAAGGTAGTTGTAAAGCCGCCCCTTTATTAAGTCCTGAAGTTCAATGCTCATATTCTCCCACTGATCCCGGGTAATGCTCAGTGCCCTCCGCCTTTCGGCCGCTCCGGACAAAGTATCAAGGCTTTCCTCCCTCAGTTCAAACCAGAAATAGTTCTTGAACTGCATGGGCAGAGCCCAGGGCTCCCCGCTGATTGCAGGGAACTCATTTCGGCTGAAAGCTTCAACTGGCGTATAACCCTTAAATTGCGAGAGTTCGAGTTCCACGTGCTGGGAATACCTGGAGAGGTTAACAACCACAAGTATTTTCTCATCCTGGTAACTCCTGACATATGCAAGCACCTTTGGGTTATTGGTGTTTATAAACTTAAGGCTTCCCCGGCCGAAAGCCTTGTATTGCCTTCTTTTAGCAATAACCCTTCTGTGCCACCACAAATAGGATGAAGGGTTTTTCTCCTGATTCTCTACATTTACAGAGGTATAGTGATAATCAGGATCTATAACCAGGGGCAGGAAGAGCCTTTGCGGGTCTGTGCCCGAGAAGCCGGCATTCTTATCCGGAGACCATTGCATCGGCGTCCTGACACCATCCCTGTCCCCGAGGTAGTAATTGTCACCCATTCCGATCTCATCACCATAATATATTATCGGTGTTCCCGGAAGTGACAACAGCAGCATGTTCAGAAGTTCTATGCTCCTTGCATCGTTTGCCAGAAGAGGGAAAAGCCGCCTACGGATACCAACATTAACACGTTTCCTGGGATCTTTGGCAAAAGCCCTGTACATATAATCCCTCTCTTCGTCGGAAACCATCTCAAGTGTCAGCTCGTCGTGGTTCCTTAAAAATATGGCCCACTGGCAGTTATCGGGAATTTTAGGTGTCTGTTCAAGGATATCCACCACCGGAAACCTGTCTTCCATGCGAAGGGCCATAAACAGGCGCGGCATTACTGGAAAATGAAATGCCATATGGCACTCATCCCCGTTGCCGAAATACTCAGATGCATCGTTAGGCCATTGGTTTGCTTCGGCCAGAAGCAGGCGGTCACCATATTTTTCATCAACATACTTCCTGAGCTTTTTCAGGTAGGCATGAGTCTGGGGCAGGTTCTCACAATTGGTGCCCTCCTGCTCATAAAGGTATGGTACAGCATCCAGCCTGAAACCATCTACCCCGATTTTAAACCAAAAGTCCAGCACCCTGAATATCTCCTGCTGAACCCTGGGGTTCTCGAAGTTAAGGTCTGGCTGGTGTGAATAAAAACGGTGCCAGTAATATGCTCCCGCGATATGGTCATATGTCCAGTTGGAAACCTCAAAGTCCTGGAAGATTATCCTTGCATCACTGTATTTGTCGGGTGTATCGCTCCATACATAATAATCGCGGTATACGCTGCCCGGCTTTGACCTCCTTGCACGCCTGAACCATTTGTGCTCAGAGGATGTGTGGTTCAGTACCAGTTCTGTAATTATCCTTAAACCCCTTTTATGGGCTTCCTTTACAAATCGCCTGAAATCGGCGAGGGTTCCATAATCAGGATGAATACCTGTAAAGTCAGCGATGTCGTAACCACCATCCTTAAGAGGCGAGGGGTAAAATGGAAGCAGCCATACGGTGTTAACCCCCAGGCTCTTTATATAGTCAAGTTTTTGTATCAGCCCTCTGAAATCACCTATGCCGTCACCATTACTGTCGTAAAAGGAGCGGACATGGAGCTGGTATATTATGGCATCCTTGTACCATAGAGTATCTTTCTTCCTAGCCATAAAATCAGTAATAAAAGAGATCGACCAATTTACTAAAGTGCGCAGAATAACCGCGGATAATTAACTGCTCATACTGCATTGAATGCGGTACCTGTGTGAGTGCAAAGTTAATAATCATTATTCACCACCGAAACTATATTCCGACATTGTTTTAAGTTTCCTTTTTCACCTTTTTTGACCATCCATATCAGCCACCCATTAAGGCCTGGATAAAAAAAATCTTGTACTTTTGTTTAATATTGCATTTTCTTCGGTAATAGTTCTACAGATGGAATTAAGCGTTCCCGTTTTGGAGAGAATCAGGGATTATCTTTCTTTTCCGCTCATTACAATGGGTGAGAGCACGATCACTTTGTGGGTGATCATCTACCTGTCTGTTAGTATATTCCTGTTATTCTTCCTCAGCCACCGGCTTAAAAGGGTGCTTGTAAACCGCATACTGCTGCCCTATACCAGCGAGATAGGAGTCAGGCAGGCTATTGGCGGAATAGTAAGGTATATAATTGTTTTCCTGGGGCTGCTGATAATATTGCAGACAGCCGGTATAGACCTGAGCACCCTTACCGTACTGGCTGGTGCACTTGGCATTGGTATTGGTTTCGGCCTGCAGAGCATTACCAATAATTTTGTAAGCGGAATAATAATTTTGTTTGAAAGGCCAATAAAGGTTGGAGACCGTATTGAAATTGGAGAGACACACGGAAAGGTCGAAAAGATCTATGCACGGGCAACTACCATTCTGACCAATGACAATATATCTATCATTGTACCCAATTCGGAGTTCATGCAGCAGAAGGTAATAAACTGGAGCCACAACGATTACAAGGTAAGGTTCCGGATACCGGTTTCAGTATCCTACTCAAGCGATGTGGAAGAGGTAAGCAGGCTACTTCTGGAGGTGGCATCGGAAGATACACATGTGCTAAAGGATCCCAAACCTGCAATACGGCTTAATGAGTTCGGCAATAACGGAATACATTTTGAGCTGCTTGTATGGACCACCTCCTACATACACCGCAGGGGAAAGTTTATTTCAGACATAAATATGTTGATTATCAAAAAGTTCAACAAGAACGGTATACAGATTCCTTTCCCACAGCGGGACATTTATATAAAGCAGGCAATTTCTGAAAAAGTCCGGCCATAGTTTTAACAACAAACTGAATACCAAAATAAAAAAATGAAGATCCCAAAGAACAGAAAGAACGATTACAGCAGGGAAGCGATCAACATCAGAAAGGAGTTCCTTTCAGAGCATTGCGGCTGCAATATTGAGCAGCTTGTCAACAGTAAAATCGACCCGGAAATTACCCGGGGAAATATCGAAAGTATTATTGGATTTGCACAGGTACCTGTCGGACTGTCAGGTCCACTCCAAATTAATGGTGAACATGCAAGTGGTAATTATTATGTCCCGCTGGCAACCACGGAAGGGGCCCTGATATCGTCATACACCCGTGGCGCTGCAGCCATAAGTTTGTCGGGTGGGGTAAACGTTGCAGTTACCCGTGACCAGATCCAAAGGGCTCCATATTTTGTGCTTGAAGACCTTTTCAAGGCCAGGGAGTTTGCTTCCTGGATTGACAGAAACTTCAGCAGGATCAAAGAAGCCGCCGAAAAGACAACAAGCCATGGTAAACTTAAAGACTACAGCATATACACCCAGGGGCGCATTGTCTATCTCAGGCTGGTCTTCACAACAGGGGATGCGATGGGGATGAACATGATCACCAAGGCGTCAAGGGAAGCATGCAGGTTCATTGCCAGGAACTTTCCGGTTGTAGAGTATGCCATAGAAAGCAATATGGCGGTAGATAAGAAACCCTCACAGATTAACACCATCCTTGGCCGGGGTAAATCGGTCACAGCAGAGGTGATGTTCAGTGGCAGGGTGATAAAAAGACTGATGCGAACCACAGCCAGGGAAATTGACAACGCATACCGCCGGCAGGTAACCGGTGCACAGCTTGCAGGGGTAATGGGGTCAAACGGTCATGTGGCCAACGGTGTTGCTGCCCTGTTCCTTGCCTGCGGACAGGACATGGCAAATCTTAGTGAATCGTGTGTGGGATATATATACACTGAAACCATAGGCGAAGACCTTTACGTATCCCTTCAGATGCCTTCGCTGGTCTCCGGCACTGTTGGAGGTGGAGTATCCCTCCCGACACAGAGGGAGTGCCTGGAAATAATAGGATGCTACGGTAAGGGAAAGGCAAAAAAGTTCGCAGAAATCGCAGCTGCAACCATAATGGCAGGTGAAATATCACTTGCCGCCTCAATTGTAGCAGGTGATTTTGTAACCGCGCACGAAAAATACGGCCGCAACCGCCCTAAATAAGCTGCCTGGACTACAGGGCGAGTATTTCAGCTATTGTGTGCAGCTCTACATTGACAGGACGGTTGTATTTAATGGTTTGCTCAAAAGGCGTAAACTCAATCTTACGGTTTATTGACCCAACCATCATACCCCTTTTTCCGTCAATCAGGGCCTTCACAGCCTGGTAACCCAGCCCACTGGCAAGAACCCTGTCATAAGCGGTGGGGGCCCCTCCCCTTTGTATATGACCAAGGATGCTCACCCTGATGTCATAATCCGGGAACTTTTCCCTTATCTTTTTTTCTACTTCTAATGCGCCTCCAAAATCATCACCCTCAGCAACTATTATTATACCGGCACCCTCATCATGCGACTTCCCTTTCTCCAAAGACTCATAGAGATCCTCAATGAATGTCTTTGCCTCTGGTATAAGAATTTTTTCTGCTCCTGTGGCAATACCGCTTCGCAAGGCAATAAATCCGGCATCCCTGCCCATAACCTCAACAATGAAAAGCCTGTCGTGGGAATGGGCTGTGTCACGTATTTTATCAACTGCGGCCACTACGGTATTCACTGCAGTGTCATAACCTATGGTGTAATCTGTTCCGTAAAGGTCATTATCAATTGTTCCTGGCAGCCCGATTACCGGGAAATCATGTTCCTTGCCCAAAAGCCTTGCACCGGTAAGGGTACCGTCACCTCCGATTACTACCAAGCCATCAATGTCGTATTTTTTTAGTGTTTCAAAGGCCTTTTCCCGGCCTTCTGCTGTCTTAAACTCCTTACACCTTGCACTTTTTAAAATGGTACCCCCACGATGTATAATGTTGTAAACAGAGTTCCCGTCAAGCGGCTTTATAATGTCGTGTATCAGTCCGTAATATCCCTTGTATATTCCATAAACCTCAGCACCATAATGCATACCTGCCTTTACAACAGCACGTATGGCGGCATTCATCCCCGGGGTGTCACCGCCTGAGGTTAGTACACCTATTCTTTTCATTTTCATAAGCAGATATTTTTGTACCAAAAATGGCGTTAGTCTAACTTTTGACGGTAGTAGCGCGCCTTCTCCTCGTCCTGGAAGCGCTCGTAAATATTTGCCAGATAGCTGGCATATTCACTCTTTGGAGTCTGGTCAAAAAGCCTCTTGAAATAATCAAGTGAAATGTGCAGGTGTGTGTTAACTATCTCAAGTGCATCAAGAAGCTGTGCGTACTGCCTGTGCGTCCTGTTTTGCTCATATTCACGCATCTCCCTGTTGTATAGTTCTTCCGCCTTTCTGAAGTGTTTTTTTGCCAACCAGTCGAGGGCAGGCTTGTTATCAGGGTCCAGACTGACCAGTTTTTCTGCCAACTCTGTGGCATCTTCCTCTTTGTCAAGTGACAACAGTACCTCCAGGTAAGAGGTCATCTTACCCTTGTCCCCGTGCGGATCTGACTCAAGTATGAACCACAGCTCATAAGCCTGCCTGTAGTTCATGCTTTCGACCAGGGTTTCAAACAACCTGCTCTGCATGGCAGGAAACTGTTCTGTATCCGGATAGTTCTCCACGTAGTTCTCAAGCATTGTTATCTCCCTTGACAGATTGTCAATCTCACGGTAAGATTCTGCAAGGGCAGCCAGAACTGTTTCGTCAGCTGCACCGGCATGCCTTGCCAGCTCCAGGTATTCAATTACATCCGTTGTATGTCCAAGCTCATATGCAAGTAGTCCGGCACGCCTGAATACCTCACCTTCAGGTTGTACACCACTCTCTGCAGAGGCATTTATCAGCTCTTTGTAATGAGCAAATGCCTCCCGGGTATTGCCTTCGTTATAAGCAGTTTCTGCCTCTGTTGCAATTTCATTCAGATGACGCGCTGGAGAACAGGAAATTACAAAAAGACCTGCGAGAATAAAAACAATATATATTACTGACCTCATCAAAATATCAAAAATTTAGATCCCGGGACATAAAGTTACAAACCCGGTAACCAGGTTAACGAACTGCAAAATTAAGTATTATATAACCAGAATGAACATTAAATTTGCTATATTGAAAAAGCAAGGAATATGTACTTATCTTGTTCTCTGACTAAAACCGGAACTAAAACCAAACAGGCTTCCAACCTTTTAGAGCTTAATACCGTCTATTTTTTATGATATTGTGAACATAAACCAACTGTCATAAATATATAAGATATATAATGCCATCAACATCAGCTACACCCGATATTATTGCCGCTAACGGCTGCAAGACCGCATACAAGTCAATGAAAAAGAAAATAAAAGCAGGTTTTTTAACGGTCAGGGCAATGGTGGTCCTGGTCCTGCCGTTAATTCTTATCAGCTCCTGCGAGAAGATTCTTGATCAGCCGGATGATAAAAAACCTGCAGAGCTTCGGTTTGAGTTCGCAATGGGAACGCATGAGCTGTCAGACGACAAGTTTGACAAGGCAAACAAAGCGGTTGGAAAATTTTCGGTCGAAAGCGGATTTATTTCCGTGAGCAATATTGAGTTCGACGGAAGGCGGCAGGAAGGGGATGACGTATACTTTATCTCCGACTTCGATGAACCCTTACTAATAGACCTTTCAGGTGAATTCGAAGATGCAGGTATTAGCTTCGATATTCCCCAGGGTATCTATACCATGATAGAGGTGACACTGCATATCGGAACCGGAGAGCACCCTGCACTCAGAATGCAGGGCGAATACCGGAAAAACGTACACCAGAGCATACCGGTGCTGTTTAATTATGGCTATCCTGAACAGGTTAGGATAAGGGCAAAACCGGGAAGTTCTGCAAGTAATATTGTATTTACAAAAGAAGATTCTTCAACTGCAAGGGTGATTGTTGAAACAGAGTCGCTTTTTCGCCTTGTCAACTATGGAATGATAGTCCAGGCCGAAACCGTGGAAATTGACGGAAAGGAGATGATACTGATAAATGAGAATACAAATACGGGGTTGTTCAACAGTATCTCTGCAAGAATGAACAACTCCTTTACGGTTGTCATAGAATGATGTATGAATAATGACCTGTACTCAGAAGAGGAGGTTATAAAGGGGTGTATCAAAAATGACCGCCACTTCCAGGAGATACTGTACCGCAAATATGCACGGAAAATGTACGGTATCTGCAAGGGGTATGCCGGTAACCGGGGTCTTGCGCAGGATATGCTTCAGGATGCCTTTGTAAAGGTTTTCAAAAGGATAGGCCAATACAGCGGCAAAGGCTCGCTGGAGGGGTGGATACGTAGAATAGTCACCAATACTGCTATAGACAACCTCAGGCAGGACTCAAACTATTCAAGCCTGTTCAGGGAAGATATTGCTGAAAATGATGGCTTTGATGATAACGCAACTTTTGCAGGTATCGCTGAAAAGGATATACTGACTCAAATATCCAGGCTTCCTGCCGGGGCCAGGATAATTTTCAACCTCTATGCAGTGGAAGGATTCAGTCATAAGGAAATAGCAAGTAAACTAAACATAAGCACAGGTACCTCAAAGTCTCAGTACTCAAGGGCGAGACAACTGTTACAGGACTGGTTGCAAAAAACCGGTAATTGATCATGCGGATAGAAAAATGGTATAAACTGTGGATGGAGTCAGCTCATGAAGATCCCCCGGAAAAAGTCTGGGAAGGGATACAGGATGAGCTTGATGTTGACCTGGTATGGGGCGGCTTAAGCAAAAGGCTTGGAACCAGGAGGGCATTACTGGGTCATAAAAACCTTATATACACAAGCATTGCTGCTTCCATGCTTCTCCTGGTGGTTGCTGCAGGTCTTTTTTATTATTTATCCGTTAATAACGTAAGCAGGGATTATATTGCTGACATAACACATGTTTCGCCCACAACCGCAGAAAGGTTACAGTCATTACCGGCAGAAAGATCCGCGATTACCACAACCACTGGCTATGCAACTCACCTTGACAAGAGAACTGCATATTCCGGGATGCATTTCAGAGAACACGGCACAGGTGGTTTTCAGTCAGAGGACAGACAGTATTACCGGATAGTTGCCCTGCCTCCAGAAAATTCCTTACAGCCAACTGATATTCCTTATGCAGTTTCTGGTCTGGATATCTACCTTAGGCCTGCAGATATGACCACGGACTACCAGGAGATCACAGGAGAAAGCACAGAGGAAACACCAACACCCCGCTTCTTTGCCGGGCTTTCAGCACAGTTCGCCAATACATGGATGATGAATAACAAGACATTATCTGGCCTTCAAACCTCCTCCCTGACAGATACCAGGCTCTCTTTTGGCAAATCCTTTGGCCTTACCGGTGGAGTCACATTATCAGAAAAGACAGAACTTCAGATGAACCTGGATATATTGTCACAAAAAAGGCAGGGCTACAATGAGTACATCCACGGCCGCTATGTATCAACAAGCCTGGACATGGACTATACCAAACTCTCGCTTACAGTTCATTACAGGCCCCTTAAGCACCTTCCTCACAGGGTTGTTGGGGGCGGTTACCTGGGTTACCTGATGGATGCAAGCAGCAAGGTAAACGGCAACAGCGAATCTATCAGGGATATGTATTCAAGCCTGGACTATGGTGTAACTGGCGGATATGAGTACCTGCACAACCTGGGTAACAACATACAGCTTGGTACAGGGCTCTATGCAAACTATGGCCTCAGGAATGTATTCGCAGGCGATGAATACATACCAAGTTACCTGGGCAGGACACACCACCTTTCGTTCCATCTGGGCATATCTGTCCGCTATGGCTTTTACTGACATCTGGCTAAAAAAGACTCCTTCCCCTGATGCATGCACGTGAATATTAAAATGGAAGCCAACCATTAGCCGTTTTGTATCGTCTTTATTGCAGAGCAACAGGATAATTGATTATTTGATTATTCAGCTTGTATCTGTTGCAGCAACAGCATACTGCATTTTTAAAACATTAAAAAAGGAGAAACAATGAGAATTTACAGCAAAGTTATAATAGCATTGTCAACAATTCTATTTGCATCGGTATTGATTAGCGGATGCGATAAGGATGAAAATGAGACTATTTCAAAGAAAGGGGGAATAAACCTGTACCTTACAGATGCACCAATTGATACAAGTGAAATCAAGGGTGTATTTATAACTTTCACTGAGATCCAGTATCACGATAACATCAGTGGCAACTGGTATTCATTCGATGAATTCGAAGAACCGGTCAAAATAAACCTTCTTGACCTGACAAGGGGTGAGGTCAAGTTATTGGGCTTCTTCGAGATGCCGGCCGGCAGCTACTCCCAGATCAGGTTTATGCTTGATGCCCCTGAAAGAGGCCAGGGTCCACCACAGACTCCCGGTTCTTACCTGGAGTTCAGCGATGGAAGCACAACAGCCCTGTTTGTACCCAGTGGTTCAGAATCGGGCTTTAAGGGAGTTGGTGCATTCAATGTGGCGGCAAATGGGGTTACTGATATTACAGCTGATTTTGATGTAAGAAGGTCGGTGGTCAAGGCAGGAGCTTCAGGCCGCTATATTCTAAAGCCAACGATCCGGCTTGTTGTAAACAATGAAGCAGGAAGAATAGTTGGGCAGGTAACCAATATACCAGAAGGAACTGACATTACAGTGTATGCATACGAGGAAGGCGTATATAACGCTGATGAAGCAGCCGACCCCGAAGAAGAAGAGGTAAGGTTCCCGAATGCGGTAAACAGTGACATGCTTTCACAGGACAATATGTACCATCTCGATTTTCTCGCAGAAGGCAGTTATGACCTGGTAGTGGGGGCCTCAGTGGAAGGAGAGTTCACCGGAGTTTTAGGTGTGATTGAATCAGTAGAGGTGAAATCCGGGGAAACTACCAACCTGCCTATTGATATTGACTCCCTTTAAGGGAACAATTGTAGTGGAATATATATTATTCCAAAACCAGTTTAGTAGTATATAAAGAGAATCAAAGGGGCCGCATAGAAAAACCGAAGCGCCCCTTTGGTTTTTTATGCAGCTGCATTCAACTGATTAAAAAATACTTCCTAACCTGAATTATTCATAAACCCCAAATTTGATAAAAATTTGCCAGTCAGTGATCATTGGTTACAAAAAATATGACCACAGGGGTTGTTGTCAACATGATCAAGACACACTGATGGACTC
>PWNY01000180.1 GCA_003557805.1 Bacteroidales bacterium
CAGCACCCTCAGGGGGGGCTCCGCATCGCAGACAGCCCTGATATGGAACGGATTTCAGATCCAGAACCCAATGCACGGGCAAACCGACCTGGCCCTAATACCTGTCTTCTTTATCGACGAGGCAGGGATACAATACGGGGGCGGAGGAGCATTGTGGGGTAGCGGCAGTATGGGAGGAAGCATCCTTTTGAACAACAGGCCGGGCCAAACGAAGGGGTTCGACATGTCGGCAGGCACAGCTGCTGCAGACATAGGGGATCTTTCAAACCATCTGAGTCTGGCCTGGGGAGGCGGCAAGCTTTACACAAGGCTAAGGGTAAGCCACAAGGATGCATCAAACAGGTACAGGTTCAAAAATACCGCAATCCAGGACAAACCGGTAATGACGCAGCAGAACGCTGCAAGCCGCCAGACCAATGTCATGTATGAGACCTACCTTGCACTGGGAGAAAGACACAAGCTGGAGTTTATTTTCTGGTGGCAGGAGAGCAGCCGTAACATACCCCCCCCGGTGACCCAGCCATACACCGGGGCATTGCAGAAAGATGACGCATTAAGGATAACAGCACAGTGGCAGTCAGCCTTCGACAATGTCGTTTTTAACTGGAGGGGGGGCTTGTTCGATGAGTCCTTGCTTTACTCGGACATCCATCACGGGGAAAGCCTTTCAGAATCACTGGTAAACATACAGGAGGCAGAGGCCGTCTTCTCCCCGCTGACTTCAGTCACTGTCAATACAGGCATAAACTTCCAGTGGCAAAGAGCCAGGGCTGATGACTATGGAGGCATCAGTCACCAGCGTCAGAGCTATGCTTTCTTTACATCCCTGAAATGGGAAATATCTCCCGGCAAACTGGATGTTCTTACAAGCGGCAGACAGGAGATAACCGGAGGAGAGACTGCCCCTTTTGCACCTTCATTCGGGTTCTCCTACCGCCCCCTCCCCTCTCTTAACATCAGGGGAAATGCAGGGAAAAACTACAGGTTACCAAGCCTGAACGACAAATACTGGGTTCCCGGCGGAAATCCCGGTCTGGAGGCGGAAAGGGGATGGAGCCAGGATCTTTCGGCCGAATGGAAAAACCCGGCTGCAGTCGGGCGTGGGGCTGGCGGCAGCAACAACAGTTACCTGATACTGGAGGGTGCTTCCCTGACCGGCTATCACAAAAAGATATCCGGCTGGATAAGCTGGCAGCCGGGAGAGTCCACTATGTACTGGACGCCCCAGAACATACTAGAGGTAAGGAGTTACGGTACCGAGGCAAGGCTGGGGCTGATTGCCCGCACAGGGAATACCCTGTCCCGGATCAGCCTCAGGTGGGATCACTCAATTTCAAAAAACAACAGGGCAAGGAGCGAAAATGATGCATCTGTCGGGAAACAGCTGATATATGTACCTGAAAACATCCTGGCAGCCAACATAAACATTGAGTTCGGCAATTTCTCTGTCTACCTTGACCAGAGCTACACCGGCCGCAGGTATACCTCAAGCGACAACAGCCGGTGGCTTGACCCCTTTTTTAGCGGTGATGCAGGAGCTCAGTGGCTGTTACAGAGAGGTTCCTACTTTTTGAGGTTCAGTGCAGGGGTCAACAATATTTACAACCAGGCTTTTGAGGTGGTCGCAGGCAGGCCAATGCCTCTAAGGCACTTCCGGGCAGGTGTCACGGTTGGGTTCAGAAACAATAAATAATCATTTATCTTTCAAACTATCTGAATATGAGAAAAAACATTAAAAGATTCGCTCTTCTGCTGGCAGTTATTACACTAAGTGCACTAAACCTTTCATGTGAAAAGGACAACACAAAACCTGAAAAGGATGGCCCAAACATCAGCAATGGCAAAGGTGTTTTCATCCTGAACGAGGGGAACTTCGGGTGGGGAAATGCCTCCATAAGTTATTATGACAAGGAGGCAGACACCATATACCACGACATTTACAGTGAGGCTAACTCAGAAAGCCTGGGAGATGTGCTGAACTCGGCAACAATTTATAATGACCATATCTACATGGTGGTAAACAACTCGGGAAAGATCGTGGTTGCCAAAACCAATACCATGGAAAGGACAGCTGTTATTGAAGGCCTGGTTTCACCCCGACACCTTGTCCCGGTATCAGGAGGCAGGGCATTTGTAAGCGATTTATTCGGCAACCACATACGGATAATAGATACTGAAAATGAAAGCATAACAGGCGAGATACCAATTGAAGGCTGGACCGAACAGATCGCAGTGGTAAACAATAAGCTATATGCAACGGCAGTGCAGGCCAATTACCTGTATGAAATAGACACCCAGGCAGAACAGCTTACCGACAGCCTTTTCCTGCCTCCGGGCCCCTCGGCCCTGGCAACTGATAAAGAAGGGAAATTATGGGTGCTCTCCGGTGGGGAGGCCATGTTCAAAACCTCTGCATCATTGTACCGTTTAGACACCGAGAAGCTTGAAGTAATCAGGCATATAAAGCTCCCTGAATCTCCAATGATCTATTTCGATATTGCATTCTGCCCTGAAGGTGAGACCCTGTATATACTTGGAGACAACGTTTACAGTACCAATGCAGCTGATCCTGCCGGCAGCGTTGATCTGTTTATTGAATCCCCCGCCGGCTTTATGAGCTCAATCGGGATCGACCCATATAACGGTGACATATACATTGCAGACCCTGTCGACTATGAGCAGCCCGGACGGATGCTGATCTATGACAGCCAGGGGCAGCATAAGGTTACCCATAAAACCGGCATTATTCCGGGAGGCTTTTCTTTTTATTGATGCTGGGTCTTTTTTCTTAATTTTGCCTCCATGCGGGCAAAAGGTCATAATGTTTACACACTGGTGAGGGGTCTCCTTGCAGCGGTATTTTTGATGTTACTTCTTTTCTCTTGCGGTGATGACCAGGTGTGTGAGGATGTAACAGCTAATGACCTCCGGATAGGGTTCTATGAGACCGGTGAGGGAGGTCAGGCATGGACCGTAATCGACTCCCTGAGGGAAGGGTCACCCGACAGGCCGGATGAAGATATATTTGAAAAGATTTATTCGGTATCCAGCCTGGAGCTTCCCCTTAACCCTTCAGAGGATACCTCCCGCTTCCTGCTGGACTTTTTCACCCACACGGATACCATGACGGTAAGTTACCGGAGGGAAAAACAGCTCATATCGGTTGAGTGCGGTTTTACCATGTTCTTTGAGATCACCGGTGTGAGCCATACCAGTAACCGAATAACTTCGATATCAATACCCGTTGATTACGTAACAAACAACCTTGATGAACATTTTAAGGTATATATTACTGTTACTGGCGATAACGGCCTGTAACCATCTCTTTGCACAGAGCGACACCCTATACCGGCCTGCAATAAGGTTAGGGATAGATGTAAGCGGTTTTGCCAGGGAGCTCGTTGAGCCTGAAATAAGTACCAGGGAGATATCCCTGGATTATGAGTGGCGGGATAATTTCTTTGCCGTACTGGAAGCAGGAATTTCCAGTGTTGAAACAGAAAAGGAGTCGCATATATACCAGGCAAAAGGCCGTTTTATAAGGGCTGGAGCCGATTTCAACCTGCTGGGCGCAAGGCCGGGCAGCCTCAACGACCTGGTACTGATATCGGTAAGATATGGCTATAGCAGTATGGAGCATGAGGCACCATTCCTTGTCATACCTGACCCGTTCTGGGGAGATTACCAGAGCACCATTGCACCAGAGGAGTTCCGTGCCCACTGGCTTGAAGCGGGACTGGGACTCAAGACAGAGCTTTTTAGTAACATTTTCATCGGATGGGGCCTCAGGGGTAGGGTCCTGCTAAGTAGAAGCGGTACTGAAATGGAACCCTTCCTAATAGGGGGGTTCGGAAAACCGGGCAACAATACCAGCCTGATGCTGCACTATCACATATCCTACCGTATCCCTTTAAGGTAAAAACCTTCTAACCTGAATTATTCACAAATTTTCTCGTAAACCACATAAAACACTCATTATAAGTGCTATATATGTTGTGCTTGAGAAAATTGAATTGTTACAATCTTTTCGGCTCTGAAAAAAGCAAAAAAA
>PWNY01000253.1 GCA_003557805.1 Bacteroidales bacterium
ATAATTCTTAAATGGGCAATGACAGCCGATGCCTTTATTGATATAAAGAGGGAAGATGGTGCTGAGGCAGTCCCGACATGGATAACAAGCGAAAAGCTGCGTATGCTGGTACACAAATGGCGTACAGAGGAAGCAGCAATTATTGTAGGAACCAATACGGTTGTAAAAGACAACCCCCGGCTCAATGTGCGCAACTGGAACGGCCCATCCCCCCTGAGAATATTCCTCGACAGGAAGCTTGCCATACCTGCTGGAGTGAATCTTCTTGACAACAGCCTGCCAACTGTTGTGGTCAATGAAATAACCGAGAAAACAACAGGTCGCACCACTTACTGGAAAATACCCTTCGACGGGCTTTTACTGCATAACCTGGCAGCACGTTTATATGAAAATAACATCCAGTCGCTTATAGTAGAGGGAGGGCAGATGCTCCTGCAGAGTTTCATAGACCAAGGTCTCTGGGACGAAGCCAGGGTGTTTGCCGGGAGGCAGTTTTTCGGCCAGGGAGTGAGGGCACCCGGGTTCAGTGCAGGGAACAAAGGCAGGCAGGTAATTATTGGCAACGAGTGCTTCTATTATTTCAGGAACAGTAGCGGAGCATGGTCAGGCAAAAAGACACATACAAAACTATAGGCAAGGTTTCTTCTGGCCTGTTTAAGGACAAGGGAAGCAAATTCATCTCCTTTGCATTTCCCGTAAGGGATGAAGAAGAGATAGCCGGTATAATCTCGGGCCTCAGAAAAGAGTATCATGATGCCCGTCATCACTGTTATGCATGGTCGCTTGGCTATGAAGGTGAATCCTTCAGATATAATGATGACGGAGAGCCGTCCGGCACTGCAGGGAAGCCTGTTTTCGGCCAGATAAGGTCTTTTGGCCTTCGTAATATACTAATTGTGGTGATAAGGTATTTCGGAGGTACAAAACTGGGCGTCAGGGGTCTTATAAATGCATACAAGGGTGCTGCACAGGATGCTATCGAAAACAATACCATTATCACCAGCATCATTTACGATCATTACAGAATATATTTCGGGTATGAACAAATGAATGATGTTATGCGCACTTTAAAGGAGTATGACCTCAGCCAGAGGGAACACGATTTCGGCCTGACCTGCAGCCTGGAATTCTCCGTAAGGGCCTCATTGAAAGATATGGTAATGTCGCAGCTTGAAAAGATAAAGGATGTTGAAACAGACTTTCTTTACAGGCTTTAAACAGACTGTTTTTATTTAGCGACAATCTTTTTTTTTGTATTGCTTTTTATATTAATAAGTGTTATTATTGCTACTGTCGGTTACCATCTTTAAATTAGCCCCTGAACATGATAACATGCCACAAACGCCTTTATGGTAAGGCTATCTTTTTACTTCTGTTTTTCTGGGCCTGCTCCTCACCCCAATCACCAGCCTATCTGGAAGGATATTTGATACCGGTTGACAGTATCTCAGCTCCGCAAATGGATGAAGCTGCTGACTCCCTGATATCAGTTTACAGATCCGCTCTTGAAGACGAGATGCAGCAGGTAATAGCCCATTCCGAACATACAATGGAAAGAGGAAGGCCTGAGGGGTTTTTAAATAACTTCGTTGCTGACCTGATAATGGAAACAGGCGAGAAACTATATAACCCCTCAGATGGTGGTTCTCTGGATTTTACCCTGCTTAATTACGGCGGCCTCAGGACGAGTATCCCGGAAGGCCCGGTAACAAGGTCAAGGATATTCGAACTAATGCCTTTTGAAAACGAAATGGTAGTAATAACCCTTTCGCCTGATAAAACAAATGAACTATTTGAATACCTTGCTACAGAAGGTATTGGAATGCCGGTTTCCGGTATAAGGATGACTATCATGGAGAACGGCGGCTGGAAGGCAAGCATCTCCGGTGAACCCTTTGACAGCAACAGGGAATACCGTGTACTGACCTCAGATTACCTTGCAGGTGGCGGAGACAACATGGTTTTCTTCCTTGAGCCCGAAAACGAGGAGTACCTGGGTATGAGGATACGGGATGCTATAATTGAGTATCTTGAAAAAAGGCACAGTGAGGGTGATGTTATAAGCAGCAAACTTGACGGACGAATAACATTGGAATGAAAATGAGGTATACAGACAGACGTAGTTTTCTTAAGTCGATTGGTATTGCCGGTACAGCAATTCTGGCCGGTATTCCGGCCATCGCATTGCGAGATGCAGGTTACGGGAAACTAACCATCCTGCACACAAACGACACCCACAGCCGTATAGATCCATATCCTGACAATGATCCGAATTACCCCGGTATGGGTGGCTATGCCCGTCGTGCAGCCATAATAAGGGATATCAGGGAAAAAGACCGGGACCTTATACTTCTTGACGCAGGAGATATATTCCAGGGAACTCCCTATTTTAATTTTTACGGCGGAGAGCCGGAGCTGAAGCTTATGACAAAAATGGGTTATGATGCTTCGGCCTTTGGCAATCACGAATTTGACAATGGAATGGATGGATTCAGGAAGGTTCTGCCCTTTGCCGGCTTTCCCTTCCTGTCTGCAAATTACGATTTCAGTCAAACCATCCTGGCGGGCAAGGTAGGCAGTAACAAGGTAATCAGCAGGAACGGTTACAAAGTAGGTATATATGGTCTGTCAATTGACCCGGAAGGCCTGGTGAGCAGAAACCTTTACGCTGATACTGTATACCTCGATCCGTTAGAGATTGCTAGAGATGAGGAAAAAGAGCTTCACAGCGAAGGTTGCGACCTTATAATATGCCTGTCGCACCTGGGCTTAAGGTACAGGGACGAAAACAGGGTAAGCGATGAGGTAATTGCCCGTAATACTTTTCATACTGATATCATTATTGGCGGGCATACTCATAACCTTCTTGATAAACCGGAAAGAATTACCAACTTAAGTGGAAGGGAAGTTGCTATTGGGCAGGCGGGATACGGTGGTACATATATTGGTTTGATGGAGGTAGTCTTTAATGGTGGTGGGGAAGTTGAATTCGTCGAAGGGCATACAACAAAATTTTGATATTTACAATAGCATAAAGATTTTTTTTTTCACTTTTTTTAGATAAAATTTGTTAACAACTTTTTGCTGATTTCACCGCTTAGTGTAACCATTGATAATCAACACCGATAATTTTTTTAGTTAGGAATAATTAAGCACCCATATGTAATGCAGAATGATTACGAAAAAGTTTGGTCGGGTTGCCTGACTGTAATTAAAGACAACATCAGTCCAAATTCATTTAATACCTGGTTTGCCCCCATTAAGCCGGTACGTCTTAAGAATTGCATTCTCACCCTGCAGGTTCCCAGCCAGTTTTTTTACGAGTGGCTTGAAGAGCATTACATAGACCTTCTGAAGAAAACAATCAAAAAGGAGCTTGGGCCTGAAGGCAGGCTGGAATACAGTATTGTTATGGACAATACATACCATGCAAACCAGACCCAGCCTTTCACCATCCATGCCCCCACCCTGAACCGCAAAGCTCTCAGAAATCCTCCGGTTAATATGCCCATCGACATTAACAGGAAGGAGAATGAGGGAAAGAAGATGCTCAACCCTTTTATAATACCAGGACTGAAAAAGCTGAATATCCATCCACAGCTTATTGATTCCTATAACTTTGATAACTTCATTCAGGGCGACTGTAACCGTCTTGCCAGGAGCGCAGGTATCGCAGTGGGCCAGAACCCCGGGAAGACATCTTTTAATCCCCTCCTTATTTACAGTGGTAACGGACTCGGAAAAACCCATCTTGCTCATGCAATAGGTATTGAAGTAAAAAACCACTTCCCTGAGAAGACTGTTCTTTATGTTACTGCCGAACAATTTACAAATCAGTTCATTGACAGCATCAGGAACAACAACCAAAATGATTTCGTGCATTTCTACCAGATGATAGATGTGCTTATAGTGGATGATATTCATTGTCTTGCCGGGAAGCCAAAGACACAGGATGTATTTTTCCATATTTTCAACCAGCTCCACCAGGGCGGAAAACAGATAATGATAACCTCTGATATGCCTCCGGTTGAGATGAG
>PWNY01000393.1 GCA_003557805.1 Bacteroidales bacterium
GTGCATCACCAGCCTCCTGCAGGTTCATGCCGAAATCAATCAGGTTAATAACTATCTGGGCATGTCCCTGTGGCTGCATTCCCCCACCCATTACCCCGAAACTTATATATGGTTGGCCATCCCTGGTAATAAAGCCGGGGATTATAGTGTGGAAGGGGCGTTTGCCGGGTTCATATGTATTGAAATGGCCGGGTTCCAGGGTAAAGCCCTCACCCCTGTTCTGCAATACGAAACCAAGCCCGGGAGGGGTCATTCCGCTGCCCATTCCCCGGTAGTTGCTCTGTATGAGTGACACCATATTACCATCTTTGTCTGCAACAGTGAGGTAAATTGTATTGGGAGGATCCTCTAAACCGGGGTCGTAATGCCGGGCTGCACGGCCGGGATCTATCAGCTGGCGCCTCTCACCGGCATATTCTTTAGAGATAAGCCTCTCAACGGGAACCGGGCTGAAGTCCATATCTGCATAGTAATTTGCCCTGTCTTCAAATGCCAGTTTTTTGGCCTCAATGAAATGGTGTATGTACTCCGGACTGTACAGGCCCATGGATGCAATATCGAAACCCTCCAGGATATTAAGGATCTGCAGCACTGCAATTCCCTGGCCGTTGGGCGGTAACTGCCATACATCATAGCCCCTGTAGTTTGTTGATACGGGATCCACCCAGGTGCTGCTGTGTGCAGCCATGTCCTCGTAGCTCAGGAAACCACCGTTTTCCTGGACATAATCCGCTATTGTCCTGGCAATGTCACCCCGGTAGAATGCATCACGCCCCTCTCTTGCAATTGTCTCGTATGTGTCGGCCAGATATGGGTTGCGGAAGATCTCGCCCTTTTCGGGCATCCTGCCTTCAGGCATGTATGTTTCACTGAAGTTTGGGTATTCTGACAGCAGTGGGGCGGACCTTGCAAGGTAGTATGCAATGAGTTCGGTAACAGGGTGACCCTCTCGGGCGTACTCTATTGATGGTCTAAGTATATCTTCCATGCTTAGTTTCCCGAACTTACCGTGCATCTCAAACCAGCCGTCAACCGTGCCGGGTACACTTACCGGCAGGGGTCCCCTCTGCGGGATAAGCACGTAGTCGTTATCAAGGAAGTAATCGATTGTAAGGCCCATTGGTGAACGCCCACTTGCATTCAGCCCGTGCAGCATCTCATTTTCAGCGTCCCAAATTATTGCGAACAGGTCTCCGCCTATACCGCATCCTGTGGGCTCCATAAGGCCAAGTGCGGCATTGGCAGCTATTGCCGCATCAACAGCACTGCCACCCTGTTTGAGGATATCCACGGCGATCTGTGTTGCAAGGGGATGGCTGGTTGCCGCCATCCCGTTCTGTGCAATGACCTCCGAACGGGTTGCAAAATTATGACCGGTTATACGGTCCTGTGGTTTTGTTTCAGCCTGCAGTATTACTACAAGCGCCAGAATAAGTAAAAGTCTCATCATTTGATTGTTGTTTGGTTATTCCATTGCATAAGGGTATCTCTCTTCCATATCCTCAACGAGCACTGCGCTCTCCTTGGGTCTGATACCATGGCCGAACTTGTTAGCCCACTGCCTTGTGAACTCCGCCCCGAAAAGTACAATCATGGCAACATAGGATACCCATATAAGTATCAGTATTATTGCCCCGGCGGTTCCGTATGCTGATGCTGGGTCAAAATTGCTGAAGTACACCCGGAGGCCGTACTGGCCTAAAGCAAATAGCACCGCGGTAAGCAGTGATCCTATCCATACCGACCTCCAGCGGATGATTGCATCCGGCAGGAACTTGAACATTAATGCGAACAGGGTTGTGGTCACCACAAGAGCCAGACCGTAATTGGTAAAGAGCGAGAGTATCCTGCCCGCCTCCTCCCAGTGGGTGTATATCCAGTCCCTTAGTGCGGCCACAAGGGAGTTGAGTATCATTGACATTAAAAGCAAAAACCCTATTGCCAGGATCAGGCCGAAAGACAATAACCTGTCTTTGACATATTTAAGGAATGCCTGCCGTGGTTTGGGCACAACTCCCCATATCCTGTTGAGCGACACCTGAAGATGGTAAAATACAGTGGTTGCACCAAACAGCAGAAAACCAATACCTGCGAGCATTGCCAGGGTAGATGAGCCTGTCTGGGCAGTGTTTGCAATCATGGTCTCCATTATACGGGCTGATTCAGGGCCGATCATATCCGAAATCCTCCCCGAAAGCTGCTCTGAAACCGCCTCCTCACCGTAAACATAACCAACGATCACTATCACGATCAACAGCAGGGCCGGCAGGGAGAAAATTGAGTAGTAGGCAAGGATTGCGCTTTGCCTCCATGGGCCTGCCTCATTCCATCGCTTGTAGGTGTCTTTGAACACCTCCCAGAGCTTTACGGCGGTTTTCTTTATGTCAGATCTCATATCGCAGAATCTTTAATTGGGCAGGTTTCAGTTGCTATTCCTGGCGGTTAAATACATATTGCAGTATGTTTGCGCCCATTTGCAGGGCTTTCAGCCTCACCTCCTCCGGGTTGCCGTGCACCGCCTGGTCCTCCCACCCGTTTCCAAGGTCGATTTCATAGGTGTAATAGAGTACGAGCCTGCCTTCATGAAATATTCCGAAGCCCTGGGGCGGCTTGCCGTCATGTTCATGTATCTTGGGAGGGCCGTCAGGGAAACTGAATGTCTGATGATAGATAGGGTGTGAGTGGGGCAGCTCGATCAGCTCATGTTCCGGGAACACTTTTGTGATCTCCCTTCTGAAAAAGGGGTCGAGGCCGTAATTGTCGTCAACATGGAGGAACCCACCGGATATAAGGTACTTCCTGAGGTTTTCAGCCTCCTGTTCCGAGAATACCACGTTTCCGTGCCCTGTCATATAAACGAAAGGATAGTTAAACAACTGTGAGCTTCCGACCTCAACGGTGGCTATCTGTGTGCTTATTGTTGTTCCGCACTGTTCGTTGGTAAACCTGACAAGGTTTGGCAGGGCAGTGGGGTTGGAGTACCAGTCTCCCCCACCCCTGTATTTCAGGGTGGCTATCTGGTGGTGCTGGGCAGCTGCATAAGCAGTTGCTGCCAGGAAAAATACTGTAAGAAGGACTGTTTTGCGCATAAAGATCTAACGTATTATTTGGCCTTCATCTTGTAAAGATAATTAATTCACGGTCAACTGCCGGAGGTATTAAAGCAGGCCATTTATGGTATTAGCCTTGATACACAGAGCAATGGCTGCAGTTTCAGTCCTCAGGCGGAACTCTCCGAGGCTGACCGCCCTGATCCCCATTTCACGGCAAAGGCTTATCTCCCTTTCACTGAAATCACCTTCAGGCCCTACCAGCAAAAGAAGGTCCTCACCCTTTATGAAAAGATCCTCGGGACGGTCTCTTTTACCACCGCCACAATGTGCAATAAATGCACCGGAATGGTTTCCTGTGCCCCTGATGAACTCCTCAAAGCCTGTTGGACTGTTCAGCCTGGGAAGGTATGCCCTAAGTGATTGCTTCATGGCCGACAGCAGTATTTTTTCAAGCCTCTGGGGCTTTACCACCCTTCTTTCGCTCTTTTCGCATATAATGGGTGTGATCTCATCTATGCCACACTCGGTGGCTTTTTCCAGGAAATGTTCAAACCTGTCAATGTTCTTTGTGGGTGCAACAGCCATATGGAGCCTGAAAGGCCTTTTACCGTAGCCTTCTTCCCGGCTTTTCACCCTTAGTTTCACACCACCCTTGAGTATCTCCGTGATTTCAGACAGTGCACGACCGCCTCTTCCGTCGGTAAGCATTACCCGGTCTCCGCTGTCCAGCCTCAGCACCCTGGTACAGTGCCGTGACTCCTCGCCCTCCAGGATTACTTCATCATGGCTCAGGTCCTGTGAAAAAAACAGATGCATCCTTTTGCAGGTAATTGTTATATTAGTTGTAAGCAAAATTGCTCTATACAAATATAACCCAATCTGCCGACTGGTCAATGAAAAGGCTGCTGCATATTCTAAACCACAGGGATTCGGTCCTTGTGATGGCTCTTGTGTTCGGGCTCATAATGGGAGAAAGGACA
>PWNY01000188.1 GCA_003557805.1 Bacteroidales bacterium
CCCCTATGGACTTATCGGGGATATTGTCAGCCCGCAGGCGGAGCTACTGGGTAAAAAGCTTGCAGAATCGGCCATTACACTTATAAGGAATGAAAAGGAGCTTTTACCGCTTAAGGGATTCAGGAAAAACAGGATCGCCGCACTATCAATAGGGGCATACCCGGACAACTATTTTCACAGCATGCTTTCCAACTATTACCCTGTAAGCTTTTACGGCATTGACAAGTATCACACACCTGAACATGCGGCACAGCTGATACAGGAGCTAAGGGAGTATGACCTTGTTCTGGTCTCAGTTCACAATAACAGCTATTTCCCTTCAAGGAACTACGGCATCAACGGAGAGACCATAGGACTGATAAACACCATAGCGGCCGGGCAGAACGTTGTGCTGACCCTGTTTGCCAACCCATACAGCGTGGGGTTTTTCGAAGAGGGAATCCTTAACTGTGAAGCTGTCCTGATAGCTTACCAGGAGGGAAGGCAATATGAAGAAGCAGCAGCAAAGGCAATTTTCGGGGGGATACAAACAACAGGGAGGCTCCCGGTAAGCGTTGGCAGTTACTTTAACCGGTATACGGGAGTAAGGGGTCCTGCACCGGTAAGGGTCGGATACGGGAAGGCGGATGAAACGGGTATAAAGCCGGAGCTCTTATTGGTAATTGACAGTATTGCCGAGGAGGGAATACGCAACAGGGCGTATCCGGGCTGCCAGATAGCCGTTATAAAGGATGGCATTATGATATACAACAGGTCTTTTGGCTACCACACCTACGACAGTATCATAGCTGTCAGGCCGGATCATTTGTATGACCTTGCCTCCATAACCAAGATAGCAGCCACTACCCTGTCGGTAATGAGGCTTGCAGATCAAAAAAGGCTCGATATAGACCTTCCTGTATCATATTACCTTCCGTGGCTAAATGACAGTGACAAAAGAGACATTACACTGCGCCAGGTCATGACACACCAGGGGAGGCTTGCACCCTGGATACCATTTTATATCTCAACTATCGAAGATGGTGAATACATTGAGGGAGTATACAGTGACAAAAAGTGTGAGGAGTATCCTGTAAGGGTTGCAGAGAACCTTTATATTAGGAGTTCATACCGGGATACTATCCAGGCTCATATCAAGGGTTCGGAGCTACTCAGGGAAGCCTCCTACCGGTACAGTGACCTGGGTTTCATCCTGCTGGCAGATATAATACATCATATAACTGGTATGGACCTTGCAAGTTATACAGAGCACTCCTTTTACAGGCCCATGGGACTTTCCAGTTTCACATTCAATCCTTTAAGACGTTTTCCCGCCGGTATACTGGCCCCATCAGAGAAAGACACCCTTTGGAGGAAACAGGTCATACGGGGATTTGTACATGACCCTGCGGCAGCAATGCTGGGCGGAATAAGCGGACATGCAGGACTGTTCTCCAATGCATCTGATCTGGCTGTGTTAATGTACGTTCTGTTGAACGGAGGTATGTATGGGGGGGAATACTATATAAGCCAGGGAACCATCAGGGACTTTACCAGTGTTCAGTTCCCGGAAAATGACAACAGAAGGGGTATAGGCTTTGACAAGCCCCCACTTGGAGATAACAACAATGGCCCGGCTGCTGAAAGTGCCTCCCCTCTTAGCTTCGGGCACAGCGGATTTACAGGCACCCTTGCATGGGCTGACCCGGAAGAGGGTCTTGTTTTTGTTTTCCTGTCAAACCGCACCTACCCTGACCAGGAAAACAACAGGATATCACGCGACAACATACGCACAAGGATACACCAGGCACTGTACGATGCAATTGAGGGATCACGCATTGATGACTTTTTCACCGATATAAGCGACAAACAATGAAGAATGTATTGTTTTGGGCAATTGCAGTGGTAATAACACTGTCGAGCGCCATTTACCAAAGGATGACAGGCCCCACCACACCTGTAAGGGGAAGCGTTGAAGTTTCAGGGGAGGAGATCCGTTTCAGGCTGATACGCACCTATGTGCGACCTGGTGATGCCCCGGTCAGGATCGAGACAGCAGATGAGGATATCAATGGGTTTTTCCGTTACAGAAGGCACCCGAGCCACGACTTATGGGACACCATTCCATTGGTACGGGATAATTCAGGACTTGTGGCATATATACCTGAACAGCCCTCAGCCGGGAGGGTGATGTACCAGGTTTTCCTGCACCGCGGTGAGGAGCTCAGGCCGCTAACGGAAGATCCTATAATTATCCGGTTCAGGGATGACGTGCCTGCCTGGGCGATGCTGCCCCACATAATACTGATGTTCACGGCTATGCTTTTCAGTACAAGGGCTGCGATGGCCGCCATATTCAGGGACAGGACAAGGATGCTGACCATGATAACCGGTATAACATTCATTACCGGCGGTATAATTTTTGGCCCGGTAGTCCAGAAATATGCTTTCGGTGATTACTGGACCGGCTGGCCGTTCGGCAGCGACCTTACCGACAATAAGACCGCATTCTCGCTGCTTTTCTGGATAGTTGCCATGTACATGACATACAAAAACAGGTATCACCGTAGCTGGGTGATAGTAGCAGCTGCTGTACTGCTGATAATATACCTTATCCCGCACAGCCTGCTGGGCTCTGAAATTGACTGGACACAGGAGCAGCCCTGATGGCAGCCGGGCATTAAAAAAATAGTTATACCATCGCAACAGGCAGCAGCCCTGCCTTTGGGATTTTTTATAAAAAAATAAGGAATTAAGATAGCAGAAATTGTAAATTTGCAGTTCGTTACCGGGTAAAAATTTCCTTATATCCACTAATTATGAGCAAAGTTATAGCCATTGCAAATCAGAAAGGAGGGGTTGGCAAGACAACCACTGCAATTAACCTGTCAGCAAGCCTTGCAGTGCTTGAGTACAAAACCCTGTTGATCGATGCCGACCCACAGTCAAATGCAACCTCAGGTGTTGGTATTGACCCCAAGCATGTAAAGACAAGCATCTATGAGTCAATAATTGACGATGTTCCACCACGCGACATAGTTATAGAAACCTCAACCCCGAACCTCGACCTTATACCTGCACATATTGATCTTGTAGGAGCGGAAATTGAAATGATCAATCTTCCCAACAGGGAGAAGATGATGCGCAAGGTGATCGAAAAAATAAAGGATGATTACGATTTTGTTATAATTGATTGTTCACCCTCATTGGGGCTGGTTACAGTAAATGCACTAACTGCTGCCAACAGCGTTATAATACCGGTCCAGTGCGAGTATTTTGCACTTGAAGGGCTGGGTAAGCTGCTCAATACCATAAAAATAGTCCAGACCAGGCTTAACAGGGAACTGGAGATCGAAGGCATATTGCTGACAATGTACGACTCAAGGCTCAGGCTTGCTAACCAGGTTGTCGAAGAGGTGAGGATGCATTTCCAGGACCTTGTTTTCGATACGATCGTCTACCGTAACATAAAGCTAGGAGAAGCACCCAGTTTCGGGGAGACCATAATAATGCATGATGCACAAAGCAGGGGGTCGCTTAACCATCTGAACCTGGCCAGGGAGATACTTCAGAAGAATGATCTGACAAAGATGAGTGAAGCAGATAAAAAGATCAGGACATGAACGCCAAAAAGAGAGCATTGGGAAAGGGCCTGGGGGCCCTTCTTGATAGTTCAGGCTACGAAACCCAGCCCACATACGATGTGGAAAAGGATCTGCTGCCAGTGGGAACAATAGGCAAGGTTCCGATAGACATTATAGAGGTTAACCCTCATCAGCCAAGGACAGATTTTGACCAGGATTCATTGAATGACCTGGCGGCCTCAATCAAGGAACAGGGGGTTATCCAGCCTATTACCCTAAGAAAGATAGAGGATAACAAGCTGCAGCTCATATCGGGTGAAAGGCGGCTCAAGGCAGCAAAAATGGCCGGTATAAATGATATACCTGCATACATTGTTGCAGCCGAAGAGGGGGCTTTGCTGGAAATGGCAATTGTAGAGAACATTCAGCGGGAAAA
>PWNY01000101.1 GCA_003557805.1 Bacteroidales bacterium
ATGCGGACTACCGGATAACGGTCCAGCACAACCGGCAGGGCTTGCCGGTCGTTGCGGAAGGCAGGATGCGTCTGATCATCGTCCGGGATGAATCCGGCAACTGGGCCATCGAATCCTGGAGCGATGCCGCCGAAGGCAGTGATTTTACCTGGAGCGATTTCCGCGCGGCATTTTTATGACCGCTTTTTATGATGTTAGTGCCGCTCTTTTTTCGGATTTCCCTCGCCTTTCTCCAATGGTAACATCATGATTACGCTTAGATAACTTTTCAGTAACAAGAGAATTATATCATTGGTAGTACCGTGTCTGAGATGTAGCCTGCAACGCAGACACGGTACATAAAACGGTTGAGGACATGGCCCAAAGCGCTCCTGGTTCCATACATGGAAAACCGGGCAACCGGGCCGGCCCCGAATTGAAAATACAAACCAATGAATACGATCTTATGAGTAAATATATTACGAATGTTGTCCCGTTTCTTGCGTTGCTGTTTGTGCTTGTTGCACAACCGGCAACCGGTCAGGGTGTGACCACATCCTCCATGACCGGAGTCGTGACCGACAACACCGGAGAAAGTTTGCCTGGTGCCACCGTAATGGCGGTACATGAGCCTTCGGGCACAACCTATGGCGCAGCAACACGCTCAGACGGAAGCTACCGCCTTTCCAACATGCGCGTAGGCGGTCCCTACACCGTCACGTTCCGGTTTGTGGGATATCGCCCCTATGTGCTCGAAAACCTGTTCCTCAGCCTGGGGGAAACTTACAATCAGCCCGCCACACTGAGTTCAGAGACCATTGAAATGGATGAACTGATCATTGTGGGTATGGAAGACCGCATCTTCAATCAGGAGAGAACAGGTGCGTCAACCAATATCCCCTCAGAAAGGATCAGGAACATACCTACCATTGATCGCAGCATCAATGACCTGACCAAGCTCACCCCCCAGAGTTTCGGGACCAGTTTTGCCGGACGAGATAACCGGTTCAACAATTACACTATCGACGGAAGTGTGTACAACAACAATTTCGGTCTTGGCAATGCCCAGTTTGCCGGCGGCAACCCGGTGAGCTTGGATGTGATTGAAGAGGTACAGGTGAACCTGGCTCCCTATGATGTGCGCCAGGGTGGCTTCACCGGTGCCAATGTGAATGCGATTACCCGCAGCGGAACCAATACGTACAGCGGTACCGCTTACACATATTACCGAAACCAGAATTTCGTCGGCACAAAAATCGGTGACAACGACATCAGCGTCGACGATTCTTTCACTCGAACCTTGGGGGCGTCCGTTGGCGGACCAATCCTGCGCGACCGTCTCTTTTTCTTTGTTAACGTAGAACAGGAGGAGGCCGACAATCCCGGTGACAATCGAAGGGCTTTGCGCCCCGGGCAAACCCCTGATGGTGCACAGATCACCCGGGTTCCCATCGAACAGGCTGAATTCGTGCGGGATCGCATCCAGGACCTTTATGGATATGATCCCGGTCGTTTCGAAAATATAGCTTTTGAAAACAAGGCAACACGGATTAATGCCAGGCTGGATTATAACATCAGCAGAAACCACCGGGCCATGCTGCGCTTCAATACATTTGACGCATTCCAGGACAACCTGATCAACGGGAACAGTATTCGCGGCTTTCCCGGCTCCGAGCGCTACCGGAACACAAACCGGTCCGGACCTGAAGCCATAACCTTTGCAAACGGCCACTTTTCCACGGATACCCGGGTCACTTCGCTGGTAGCCGAGTTGAACTCCACGTTTGGAAACAACCTTGCAAACAGTTTCAGAATTGGCAATACCTGGTCGGTTCCCAACGAACAAAGTGTCGGCGGCGGTGACTTCCCCATGATCGAGGTCATGGAACCGCTGGATGGTACACCCAATGTGTATTACATGTCGATGGGCAATGAACTGTTCCGCATAGGCAACCTGCTTGAAAACGACACGTTCAGCGCTTCGAATACCCTTACCTATTTTGCCGGACGAAGCACGGTGACGGCAGGTTTGAATTTTGAGTATATGACCTTCGCCAATGCGTTCAACCCGGTCTGGAACTCCTGGTACCGGTATGCCACGTACGATGATTTTGTGGAATCCGTGATCAATCAGAATCCTGCTGTCCGGCCTTCACACTTCGCCATCGGCTACACCTTCGATGAGGAAAATCCCACGACCCTGCCGCTTGACGAGGTTTCTTTTGCACAGGTCGGGGTTTACCTTCAAAACGAATTCCTGGTAAATCCGACTCTCAAGCTCACAGCCGGTCTTCGGGTCGATCTTCCTTTCTATCCCATGGATGCCCCGAAAAACGAGGCTGTTCAGGCCATGAACCTGTCCATTCCCAACCCGCGCGGCGGCGACAATATTGTCCCCGATGTAAGTACCTTTCCCGGTGTGAACCCGCTCTGGTCACCCCGGCTCGGTTTCAACTGGGATGTCAACGGCGACCGCTCCACACAGCTGCGCGGTGGAACCGGTATTTTTTCAGGGCGCCTGCCGTTCGTTTGGATCTCCAACCAGATCAATGCCAACGGTGTGATGCGCGGCCAGCGCGGATACTTTGCCGACAGCTGGGGTGAAAACGGCAATCCGCAATGGCAGGGTTTCAGGTCGGATGTTGACTTTTATCGTCCGGATCCGGCAGCACTTGATGCCGAAATTCCGAACCAGATCAATATCACGGCGGATGATTTCAAGCTTCCGCAGGTCTGGCGCTCCAATATCGCGGTAGATCAGCGATTGCCATTTGATGTTGTTGGAACCGCCGAGGTGATCTACTCGCGTGACTTCAACAGCCCGCTCGCCGTAAACCTGGCTCATCAGAGAACCGGTCAGAGCGTGAACATCGGCGGCAACAGCTATAACCTGTATAAGCAGGAGCTTCCGGGCGCCGAGGGAACCAATCTGGACGAGGTCTACTATCTCACCAACATCAATGAAGGCTCTTACTTCTCTATGAATTTTGGTCTGGAAAAAACCTGGGATGTTGGTCTATACACCAGCTTCAACTATACCTACAGCCGCTCCCGTGATTACGGTCTGATCGGGGGATCACAGGCGCAGTCACTGTGGCCAAGCGTAGCCCTGCAGGATAGAAACAATCCGGAAGCCGGCTACTCTCGTTTCGATTCCCCCAACCGTATCGTGGCGTTGGCGGCTTACGACACACGCCTGCTAAGTCAGCGTTTCCTCACCCGATTCTCCCTCGTCTATATTGGCGGCAACCAGGGCCGGTACAGCTATACATACGCTGGTAATTTTGGAGACGGATCAGGTGTCCGGCTGATGTATGTTCCGGTTGATTTCAACGATGCCCAGCTCATCGACCAGGTTGACGATGACGGAAATGTCGTCCGTACCGCACAGCAGCAATGGCAGGATCTGAACGCTTTCATCGAGCAGGATCCCTACCTCAGCGGCAAACGCGGTGAGATCACCGAGCGAAATGGTGCTAAACTGCCCTGGCTGCACCGGTTTGACCTTCGCATTTCGCAGGATGCCAGCTTCTTCCGTGGCCAGCACCGGCTGCAGTTCACCCTGGATGTGCTGAATATCGGCAACCTGTTGAACAACACCTGGGGTGTCACCCGTGTCCCCGTACAAAACAACCCGATGTCCTATCAGGGACCGGATGCCAACGGGAATGCCACGTTCAACGTGAACTACCCATCCGGCAGGGATTTGGATGAAAGTTTCCGCCGGATAGTTGACATCGACAACACCCGGAGCGCACAGTTTGGCGTCCGGTATCTGTTTAATTGATTTCAAGGGCGTACTTGAGTCTCTAAAAACGATAAATCCCAAACCGTTTTAGAAGCAAGGGCTCCGTGACCGGAGCCTTTGCTATTTTTATTCGGCAACCAGAAAGGCACGCACGATGCGCTGAAAGCGATCTGGCTGATCCAGGAACGCATAGTGTCCGGCCCGATCTATCCCTACAAGCGCCCCGTTCCTGAGCCCTTTTTCTATGCGCTCGGCCTGA
>PWNY01000263.1 GCA_003557805.1 Bacteroidales bacterium
GTCCTGTAGTTCTGAGCAGTGTTTACGGGGCCAGGGAGCTTGTAAGGCACGAGCACACGGGCCTGCTTATCCCTCCTGCAAACCCCGGGGCAATAGCTGCTTCAATTGAGAGGCTTGCTGACGACAGCGGTCTTTGCAACAAGCTCGGAGAGAATGCCCGCAGGCATATTTACAGGGAGTTCTCGGTAGATAATATGGTAGACAACATGGAAAACCATATAAAAGAAAAACTCATTGAAAAATCAGGTGCCGCAGCGGTCAGAACTTCCTGAACCCAATTATCTCCCTTACGTCCCTGATGGTTTTACCTGCACTTTCCCTGGCCTTTTCGGCTCCCATTTTTGCCACCTTTGACAGGTATTCATTGTCGGCCCCGATTTCCAGGATCTTTTCCCTTAAAGGGGAGGTGAAGCTTATTATGTCCTCGGCAAGCTGTTTTTTCAGGTCACCGTAGCGTATTGTTGCATTTTTAAACTCCTCCTGGAAGTGGTCAACCGTTTCTTTGCTGCTTACCGCCTTCATCAGGCTGAAAAGGTTCTTTACAGGTTGCGACATTTTTTCGCCAGGCTTTTCAGGACCGGAATCAGTTGTAGCCCTCATCACCTTTTTACGAATTACCCTGGCATCGTCCGCAAGAAAGATGGCATTACCTTCGGATTCAGACTTGCCCATTTTGGTGCTGCCGTCCAGGCCAGGAATCTTTATAAGCGCCTGCTCGAAGTTGAAAGCATAAGGAGAGGGGAAGTAATCAGTTTTGTACATCCGATTAAAGCGGTTGGCAAAAGTGCGCGCCATCTCCAGGTGTTGTTCCTGGTCCTTACCGACAGGCACCTTTGTTGCCCTGTGTATGATTATATCAGCAGCCATAAGCACAGGATAGGTAAGCAACCCGGCATTGACATTGTCAGGCTGTTTGCGGACCTTCTCCTTGAAGGAGGTGCACCTTTCCAGCTCCCCCTTGTAGGCGTTCATGTTCAGCAGCAGGTATAGTTCGGCCACCTCGGGAACATCGCTCTGGATGTAAAGGGTTGCAGTTTCCGGGTCAATGCCCGCTGCAAGGTATTCTACCAGTACCTGCCGCACATTGCGGTGAAGGTCTCCAGGGGTAGGATGTGTTGTAAGTGAATGATAGTCTGCAATAAAGAAGTAGCAGTTGTGTTCGTGCTGCATTTTTACAAAATTCCGGATAGCTCCGAAATAATTCCCCAGGTGCAGGTTGCCTGTTGACCGTATTCCGCTTAAAACAGTTTCCATGCCGCAAAAGTAATATTTATTTTTATGCCTTCTGCCTGCCTGTGGTGATAAACAGTCCGGGGTTGCGGATATTGTCAGTTATGATGATCACAATAGCGATCACATAAAAGCTGTCGATAAGCATCTCGTAAAAAAAGCTGGCTGTATCTGAAGAATGGACTGCAGTGAGGAGCAAAAGGAATATGACCTGACACAAAAAGAATATTCCCATATTCCATTTCCCGCTCCGCAAAAACTGTCTCCATCCCGATCCAAGGGCAAGAAAGAGCTGCCAGGCAATAACGATTATTGTGGGGTAAAGAATTGTCTGGAACTCTTGCGGGTAGTGAGCCTCCCGCCCGTCCAGCCTGGTGTAAACCCTGAACAGGTAAGTATCTTCTTCCCTCTCAACAGCAATGTTGCTCTCCCTTCCCCCTATGTCGAGCACAACATTGGAAGAGAATGCAAGGACCCTGGCGTAGACCACCTCAAGGCCTGCCATCCACAATATGCTGACTATAAGTATGCCCGCCAGCAATATACCTGCTTTTTTCAACATATTGCATCTGTTTTATTTAACCTGCCCTGATGCGGGCGTGGCCCTGCGGGCGGTAAGCTCCCTCCAGGCCCACAAACCGAACACTATAAACCCGAAAAACACATTCCACAGTAAGTCGTGTGCCACCTCAAAGAACTCCGGCCTGTAGCTGCCAAGATACCCCATGCTGATAAATCTCAGGTTATTCATCACAAAAATCCCCAGGATCATTATCCCAAGGCTTGTGAATTTGTGCCTGAGGGGCCACCTTGCAAATATGACAAGGGTAATGGCAAAAAGATAAAATGTATAGGCAGTGCATTCGACTATAACCTCCATCCTGAAGTTGTTTACAGTCAGATAGGGGAGGCGGTCAACCTCAACAGGCAAAAAGAGCACTTTACCGAACCAGTAAGCAGCATAGGTGGTGAACCTGATCATAAAGGTGGCAACATGATCCCTGAGCCCCGGCAGGTGAATTATTGTATTTATAATAAACCATGCAACAAATGCCCACAAAAGGGGCTTCAGGCTCTGTACAAGTTCCTTTCTCCTCGCCTTTTTCTGGTATGAACTTAACTTCTCCTTTTTCCTTTTGCTTTTAGCTGTCATTGAGTAATTATGCTGAAGTCTGTATGTTTGGACAAAATTACATTTTTAATTATGAATGGTGGTTAATTATTGCCTGTGACGTTTTGCCGCTTGCCGCAGGTGTCATTTAGAAGCAATAAACCATCACCCTGCACTAAACTTTGCAGGAGTACAAACCTTCAATTAACATCGTCATCGCAACTTGTACTAAGCTGCTGTTGTGGATAGCGGTTTCTTTAGTGTTACCCACCAATCTTTTTCAATGGCTGTGGCGGGCAAACCTGTCAATTCTGTTGCCTGATTTAGAATTTCAATCCTTCTTTCTTTTGATAATGTGAGCCAGGTTGTGTTCATCAAATCACTTGCATTAATATTTTGTTTATCCAGGCAGGGGAGAGTTTCGCATCATTGATGATATTCTCTTTCTTCTCATTCTTTAGAATGGACTGGATTTTTGCTATTGTTTTTTCATCTACCTTATTTTGGCCAATAGTTTTGAGTGCCTGAACAGCCAAACCGCTTATTTCTCCACTCACTAATAGATTTTTTGGGCTTGTTTTCTTAAATGTTATTGTTCGCTTGCCAACTTTAACGGTTCTTGCTGCTCCGTCAGTCAGGTAAACCACTTTCATGGGAACTTGGGGAGATAAACCCAATTTGTTAAGTGCTTGAACTCCTGTCAGAACGATTCTCGCTCTATCCCTTCTGGCAATGGCTTTAGCAATTTCTTCAGTTGATGGAAAAAGAACACCAAGCTCCTTGTCAGTTTTTGGATAGAGGTAAATGCCGTGAGCCAATCGAGCAAGAATTTCCTTTTTTTCCAGGCGTAACAGTGCTTTTTTGACGCTTTCGTGATTGCCATATTCCAAAAAGTCGTCCACAAAGAGAATGCTTCCTTTCGGATAGTTTTTCAGCGCTTTAGCAATCGTATTTTCTACTTGTGGTCTTTCCATTACTTTAACTTTGTCCCAAATTTAGCAAATATTTGGGACAAGCTGATTGCCAAAATTTATTTTTATCTGTCACTCAATTTGGTAGTAGCGGTATTATCATTACCCAAATCAAAAAAAATGGTTAATATTGAGGTTTATATCGTTAAAACAACACAATTCCCATGGTTTTATTTAAAAACAGCAAAAAACGATGAACACCTCTTTATGCAAAAACATGTACCCCATAAAGCTATGTTGCATATCATGGTGGGTTTAATATGCATGTTTGTGTTTTAACAGGATAATAAAAGAGTTTTTAAATGATTGGCAGTAATCAAGGTCACATTTCAGGAAGGTATGGCTGGCAGCTTCTTGACAGCGTTTTTAACAGTATTCAGGACGGTATTAGCGTCGTTAACCCGGACCTGAAGATACTTATGGTAAACCAGGTAATGAACAGGTGGTATTCTGACAAAAAACAGCTTGAAGGAATGAAATGTTACAGGGCTTACCATAATGCTGACAAGCACTGCGATCCCTGTCCGGCCCTGCGTTCCCTAAAAACAGGCAAGACAGAAATGAACGTGGTGCCCGGTCCTGAAGGCTCAGCAGTTGAATGGCTTGAGCTTTTCTGCTATCCAATCAGGGATGAAAAGACAGGGGAGATTACGGGGGTGGCTGAATA
>PWNY01000196.1 GCA_003557805.1 Bacteroidales bacterium
CAATGGATTCAATATCCCCGGGGTTAAGGAAGTCAATGCCCTCAACCGCCATGCCGTCAACAATATACAGCGGTTCCGCATTGCCTGTCGTACCGGCTCCCCTGATACGAACCGTGGGCGGTTCACCAGGCTGGCCGGATAGATGTGTTACCTGAACCCCTGCAGCCCTACCCTGCATTGCCTGCTCAATCCGCAGGATGGGCATTGCTGCTATCTCCTCTGAATCCACGCTGGAGATCGCACCGGTAACAACCTTCTTTTGCTGGGTTCCATATCCGATCACGACAAATTCTTCAAACGTGGTTACATCAGGATCCAGTTGAATGTTCCGGACAACCACCTCATCGGCCTCAATCGTAATTTCAATCTCCCGGGGAGTGTATCCGACATAACTGAACACCAGTACGTGAGTTCCGGCCTCCACCCTGAGAGCGTAGTCACCGTCGGAACCGGTCACAGTTCCCTGGGTAGTTCCCTTGACCAAAATTGTGGCCCCGGGCAGGGACTCACCAGTTGTCCGGTCAGTGACAATGCCTTCAACAGTTTGGGCTTGCAGAACAGGTATGCCTATTAGACCCGTAATCAGGAATAATAAACAGAGAAAGACTTTGTTCATGTTGCAATGGTTTAAAATATTATTAGTTAGATCGTTTAGCTTTCGTTGCCAGGTATTATAAGGCCTGGATAAACTCAGGCTCAATTCCTTTGAAATACCCGGACATAATCAACCCTCATTTGCTGGGGAAAAACAGTTGTATTATTGGGGTTACCGGGCCAGTTACCACCAACAGCTACATTGAATATCAGGAAAAACTCCTGGTGAAACTCGGTCATATGCTGCGGTGTTATGTCTATCTGACTGTACTGGATATCATTGACAAACCAGCGTATGTAAGTTTCATCCCATATAATGGAAAACACATGGTATTCGTCACCAAAAGTACCTGACGGCAAGGTATATGACCCGCCTGCCTGTACGTGGCCATCAATGTCCCAGTGCAGTGTACCGTGCACCTGGTTCTCCCTTCCGTTACCACCGATCATTTCCATTATGTCTATTTCACCACATCTTGGCCAACCAACGGTGGTTATATCATTCCCAAGCATCCAGAGGGCCGGCCATATTCCCTGACCCGCAGGCAGCAGGGCCCTTATATCAATACGGCCATACTGGAATGATCTCTTGCCCTGGGTTTTCATTCTGGCAGAAGTATATTGCCTGTTACCCATGCTCTCTCTTCTTGCCTCTATTGTCAGAAGACCATCCTCCACCCATGCATTCTGCTCACGATAGTATTGCAGTTCATTATTTCCCCATCCGCACAGGTTCGGACAACCATCACCAATTTCAAAAACCCAGTTGTCTTTGTCCACCTCGTTGCCACCAAACTCATCATGCCATACCAGTTCCCAACCATCATAATGCAGTGGCGTTATATATCCCTGGTCCGGTGAAACATCATTTCCTCCCAGTACAATATCCACTGAGATAAGTCTTCTGAGATACCTGCCTGAAGAACCAAATGCCCTTACATCCAGTTTATATGTTCCGGGTTGAATAAACTCATATTCAAAAGTACCGGTGATATTACTTTCTACAGGTTCCTCTTCTGATCCAATCCGTAACTGGTATTCTACTGCATTCTCAGCATCTGCCTGGATGAAAACCCTGCCACTGCCATCACTGGCAAGTTCAACTTCCACCTCGAGGTTCCTGGGATCACCAGAGTTAATGATCTCATCTTCCTCGCAAGACAAGAAAAATAGTGCAAGCAAAATTATCATATAACGATGCAGCTGACTTTCAGGCATGGCAGATAAAAATGGATATTAGTAAACAGAAGTGTATAAAACACGGGCAATGGATGGCTATTCAGTCCATTGCCCGCATTTACTTTCTTAGATTATTCAAAAACAAGGTTACGGATGTAGAAAACACCTGGTGTTGTATGCTCTCCGCCACCAATTTGGATAAATACCATATCCAGGTCTTCACGATCGTATACATTATCACCTTCACTCGCGAAAGTCGGACTGTCCAGATCAAATGTAACGGTCACCCATTGATCCAGTGGTAACTCATCTGATTCGTGCTGAATCAACCTGGTCCACCACTCCGTGGTATGACTCCTGTCAGCAAAACCTATTATCACCTTTTTGGTCAAAGGATCATAGTCATTAGTGCTGGGCAGATATACATCTAAAGAAACCTGAGTGAAGTTATCATACAGAATATTCTTTGGTTCAGGATATACCCCAAGTTGGGCTTCCTGATACTGAGCTTCTGTCCTTTCAAATCTACCCACTTTAGTTGCATTAGCATCTTCAGGATCATCAACACCCGGGGTAATAACCGATTCACCAAGATCCAGTACACCTAATATATCGAAACTTTCAGCAGATTCAAACGTGTGACCCATTTCTGTAGGAGTAATTGTTTCCAGATCTGGCACCTCATCCGGTTCTTCAACAAGCTCCGGTTCAAGAGCAGGATCATGATAGTGAGCATAGGAGAACGACCATACAGCCCCTTCATATTCAAAAAGAACGTGCATGTAGTCATAGCCATCGCGTTCTTCTATGAAAGCTTTAAAAGAGACTGAATTTTGCGGTACGGTAACTTCACCATCAGTAGCTACTTTTACAATACCTATCCATGCGCCTTCTCCCATCAGGGTAACCCTGTTGGAAGAGGGGTCGTATTCAAAGGCGTGGGTTCCACCCAGCCATGCACTGAGATCTTCACCATTGGGGCCAACCATATTGGCAGGTATGGCTTCAAAGCACTCACCATCCAGGTCCTCTTGTATCACACCACTTTCTCCCCACATTACGCCTTTATCATCAAATACATAATCTCCGTTTCTGTGGAAAGTAAATTCATGAATATACTTACAGGGTCTGGACCCGTCATTCTCCAATGACCACCAACCCCTGAGGTTATCAATATTCTCTCCCACGCCCATACTAGTGCCAACGCGGTAAAGTTTCCAGGTCTTGGAGGTTTGACCTGCAAGCAGGGTAAGAGCCTCATCAGGATCCTGGAGTTCTATTGTTTCGGAAAAGCTTCTGCTTACTCCCTCACTATTTGTTGCGGTGAGAACAACTTCATATGTTCCGGTCTCATCATAAAGGTGGGTGGGATTCTCCTCGGTGGAGCTGTTACCATCGCCAAAATTCCAGCTATATGTTTCAGCATTCTGGGAAAAGTTCATAAAATTAACCTGTAGGAAGTTTTCTTCGCTGATCTCATACTGGAAACTGGCAATCGGGTCCGCTATGGGATCCTCATCATCGTCTTTGCTGCAGGAAGTAAGGGCAAATAAAACAAATGTCCCAATTAGCAGAAAGACCTGCATAAATCGTTTTTTTTGGCTGATTTTTTTCATGATATTGATTTTTGGTTGAAAATTAAGTATTTATAATTGGATCTGATGACACAAACATAGTCATCATCAAACATCCCTACAAATAATAATATACATCACAATTTCAACAAGCTACCAAACCAATACATCATGACTACATCAAAAAGGGGTTATTTTGCTGTCAATCACAACCATAAGAACACAGCTTTACACAATTTCGGGTTTCACAGCTGATAACACCGGGTAATATAACTGCACTAAAAGCTCAGAAAATCTAGAATGATATAAGGAAATCTGCCAGGTTCTCCTTATGGTTAAGTCCAAGTTTTTTCCTCAGTCTGTAACGGCTAATCTCAACCCCTCTGATAGAGATGTTCATCAGGGGCGCGATCTCTTTTGTGGAAATATTCATCCTAAGGTAGGCACAAAGGCGCAGTTCCTTTGGTGTAAGGTCATTATACTGTGATTTAAGACGGGTAATAAAATCCTGGTGCACCTCATCAAAATAGCTGTTGAACAATTCCCAGTTTTTCTCATTACGCAGATCCCTGTCCACCTTTTTTAAAAGTTTATTTACACGCTGTCTTTCAGGATCAGTTGATGACA
>PWNY01000356.1 GCA_003557805.1 Bacteroidales bacterium
CAGCCAGCCTGAGCTCTTCGGCAGCCAGTTTCTCTATCGGGGGATGCCCCGGGTTTTCAAGCAGCAATAATGTTTTGTTGTCAGGGCTTACTGACAGGGATGGTGTTGTGGGAGCGTCAACAAGCCTGGTTATCTCATCCGGTGGGACCTGGTAGGAAAGCTGATCCTGTGCCTCAGCCCTGTTTATGCTGAAAATAGCTGTTAAAATTAAAAGGAGACCGACTTTTTTCATAGTATGGTTTTTTGCTGGTAAAAATATTGATGGTTTTAAGTTTTTACTGTCTGGATGCCAAAATAGCAATTATCCGGAACTAAGAAAAATTTTTATATCAGCAGCATCTTATCAGATGCCCCTGTCAAAAAAGGGTTTCAAAAACCAGACCCAGGCTGCAGCCACAATGTATGATACAAGGCTTCCCCACCATATTCCTATTAATGGGAAGAGCGCCCCGGCTGCAAAACTGTAAATGACTATGTTGGTGGATGCCAGCAGCATAACCTTGCCGGTTGCCCTTGCAAAAGGATAGCCGGCTGATAGGCTAAGGATAACCATTGACGAAAGCATCATTGCCGGGAACGATGAAAACAGTCCTGCCCAGAATGCGGAGCCGGTGCGGGCAACCAGAACGGAAAGTCCCACTATGCTGCCTGCAAACACAGCCCTGAATATGATCTGCTGCAACGAGTAGGGCCTTTTTACCTTTCCGTGTGAGGGTATTTTGAGTATTTTCTCAGCAAGAAGGTAGGTGCCTATGGCACCGGCAAAGTAAAGCATTGTCCAGGCCCAGCGAGCAGTATCCTGGAAAAAGGATGCCAGGATGGCCAGTGATATCCATGTCAGTAAGCCTCCTGACAGGGCGGTTATAAGCCCCCTGCTTGCAAGGCTTATAAATACATACAAAAAGAGCGTACTAAGAAACATCCCAAGCGGTACGGTGATGGTTGCCATGGCGGCAAATTCCGGGCTTTGGGTGATTCCTATAAAAAGCAGTGAAGTAAGAATGGTGGAGGGAAGGTTCCCTATCATTCCACCGAGTTTGCTTCCCATCCTCTCTGACAGAACAGTGGCAACGGTTATCCAGACACCGGCTACCGCCACCGACATTACCAGCTGTTGTATAAATTGATAAGACATTTTGATTATTTGTCGGCAATTAAACGGTGGCAAATATACACCAGATTTTTCCAATTTATACCTGGAGCTGCAATAAAGGTCACTGCAGAAAGCCCCTGCTGCAATACATTTTTTTTATCATCAGGAAATGATTATTTTGGACGGCAGATTATCGGGCATGATCCAAAAACTATATATATTCAAACCTAAAGTATTGATATTATGAGAAATGATACACCTATCCCCTCGGCAGTAGTTGACAAGTATGTTAAACAGATGAAGCTCGACAATGTCGGCAAGGCATCCATAAGGGAGATCAAGCGTCTTGTGGACCTAATTGAGGCTGAGACAGGGCAGAGATTTGTAAGGATGGAGATGGGAATCCCCGGGCTAAAGCCATCACCCCTGGGGGTGGAGGCTGAAAAAAGGGCGCTGGATTCCGGGGTGGCTTCCCTGTACCCGGATATTGACGGAATACAGGTCCTGAAAAAGGAGATAAGCCGTTTTGTCAGGATGTTCATGAATTTAGATGTCAGTCCTGTGGGGTGCATACCCACCGTGGGATCCATGCAGGGTAGCTTTGCCTCGTTTATGACGCTTACAAGGATGAGCAGGCAAAAGGACACTGTGCTTTTCATAGACCCGGGTTTTCCGGTACACAAGCAGCAGTGCCGGGTGCTTGGCATACCTTTCGAGAGTTTTGATGTGTATAATTACCGTGGCGAAAAACTGCGTGAAAGGCTCGAATCATTCCTGAAAAAAGGTAATATTGCGGCCATCCTTTACTCAAACCCCAATAACCCTTCCTGGATATGCTTTACAGAAAGGGAACTGGAAATAATTGGGGAGCTTGCCCGAAAATATGATACAGTCGTTATAGAGGACCTGGCATATTTTGCCATGGACTTCAGGCAGGACCTCTCAAAGCCCGGCAAACCACCTTACCAGGTATCGGTTGCAAATTATACCGATAATTACATTCTTTTGATCTCCAGTTCAAAAGCTTTCAGTTATGCAGGCCAGAGGATCGGGATGATGGTTATCTCCGACCACCTGTTTGAGCGGGAGTATGAAGATCTCAGGCCTTACTACGGTATGGTTCAGCTGGGTCGTGCAATGGTGTTCGGTACTATGTATGCTCTTAGCTCCGGAACTGCCCACTCTCCCCAGTATGCCCTTCAGGCGATGTTAAAGGCCGCAAATGACGGTGAATACGATTTTGTAAAAGTGGTCAGGGAGTACGGGGAAAAGGCCGGTATAATGAAGAAGATGTTTACTGATAATGGTTTCAGTATCGTGTATGACAGGGATGAGGATAAGCCGCTTGCAGATGGTTTCTATTTTACTATATCATACCCGGGCTTTACAGGTGAGGAGTTGATCGAAAGGCTTGTTTATTACGGGATAAGTGCCATTTCACTGGCTATTACCGGTAGCGAGAGGAGTGAGGGACTAAGGGCCTGTGTTTCACTTGTTGGAAGGGACCAGTTCCCCGACCTGAAGTACCGCCTTGAAAAATTCCACGGTCATCATCATAAGTAAAAGATCATATGATTATCTTTGCACCATGCAAGATACTATTCTGATCCTTGATTTCGGTTCCCAGTACACTCAGTTGATTGCCAGAAGGGTGAGGGAGCATATGGTGTATTGCGAGATACATCCGTTTAATTACCGCCCTGGAGATACTTCAAATATCAAAGGCATTATTCTGTCAGGCAGTCCCTTCAGTGTCAATGATCCGCAGGCTCCAAAACCGGATCTTGACTGGTGCAGGGACATCCCTGTACTGGGGCTTTGTTATGGTGCACAGCTTATCGTTAAATTAAACGGGGGAGAGGTAAAAGCCTCATCCACCAGGGAGTATGGACGTGCAAGGCTTTCTTATATAGAAAGTGATGAAAGTTTGTTTAGAGGAATTGACCTGCAGTCGCAGGTATGGATGTCGCATGCAGATACTATCACCAGGCTGCCGGAGGGTTACAGGCTGGTTGCCCGCACAAACGATATAGGCGTGGCCGCCTTCAGGGACTCAGAAAAAGACCTCTACGGGCTTCAGTTCCACCCGGAGGTTGTGCATTCAACCCAGGGCAGCATATTGCTGAAAAACTTTATCGTGGATATCTGTGGGTGCTCGCAAAGCTGGACCCCCGAGTCTTTTATCAATAGTACTATTGAAACATTAAAAAGGAAGATAGGAGGGGAGAAGGTCGTCCTTGGGCTGTCGGGGGGTGTGGATTCAAGCGTGGCAGCGACACTTCTTCACCGTGCCATAGGGAAGCAGCTGCACTGCATATTTGTCGACAACGGGCTTTTACGGAAAGGGGAGTTTGAACAGGTTCTTGACTCCTACAAAGACATGGGTCTGAATGTAAGAGGGGTAAGGGCTTCCGGTTTATTTCTCTCCGCTCTCAAAGGAGTGACAGATCCTGAAGCCAAGCGCAAGGCTATAGGCAGGGTGTTCATAGAGGTATTTGAAAGTGAGGCGGCAAAGATAAGTGATGTCGAATGGCTCGCTCAGGGTACCATATATCCGGATGTGATTGAATCTGTTTCTGTTAACGGACCTTCGGTGACCATCAAGTCTCATCACAATGTTGGTGGCCTTCCGGAGTTAATGAACCTCAGGGTGGTGGAACCGCTTAACTCCCTTTTTAAGGACGAGGTGAGAAAAGTTGGACGCAGCCTCGGGATTCCTTCAAGGATTCTTGACAGGCATCCTTTCCCCGGCCCGGGTCTTGGCATTCGGATACTGGGGGAGGTAACCGCCGAAAAGGTAGTGATACTTCAGGAGGTTGACCATTACTTTATCCAGGCACTCAGGTCCTCCGGCCTGTACGACAGGGTCTGGCAGGCCG
>PWNY01000051.1 GCA_003557805.1 Bacteroidales bacterium
GCCTCTGTATGCGTATTGGCTACAAATGGGCCGAAACCCTTGCTGATCATGTTTTCAATTGGCCAGTACAGACGGCCGCTGGCGATCCAGTCAGCATACACAATCTTCTGCCTGCCGGATGCACTGTCATAGTGCTGGTCAATCCCGATAATTTGTTGCCGGAAGGGCAAAAAGTATTTTTCCAGGCTTGTCATATGTATGTTCTTTATACAAAAATGCAAAAAAAACCTCACAAACAACCTTTATTATATATATATGTCTATAAAGCATGGTAATATTTCTGGTTGGGTTGCCGTTCCGGTTGAATTCTTGTTGGGAAAAAATGACGTATATTTGTTATAAATAATTGTTTTTCCGGGCAATATTGTCAGGAATTGGAATAGTTTTTGTAAAACCTGATTATGTTAACCTTCATGTTTTAAGGGCTTTTTTGCCATGCGGAAAGGTATAATCAAGTGCGTTTGAACCTATAAAGATAACAATATGCGCTATAAGGCTATAGTACGTTTCACAGGTAAGGTAATTACCCTGCTGCTGATTTTTTTTCTGACAACTCCTTCTGAAAGCTTTGCGCAGTATTTCGGGCGAAATAAGCCGAGTTACCAGCGTTTTGATTTTCAGGTTTTCCAGACCCCTCACTTTGATATCTACCACTATTTTGAGGATGATTCCATTCCAAATTATATTGCCAATACATATGAAAAGTGGTACCAGAGGCACCAGAAGATATTCAGGGATACATTTGAGACACAAAACCCCATACTGGTATATGCCAACCATCCCGACTTCCAGCAAACCACTGCAATAAGCGGGATGATTGGTGTGGGCACCCTCGGGGTTACCGAGTCACTGAAAAACCGTGTGGTAGCCCCGATACTTGAAACCAATGCCCAGACAGACCATGTAATCGGGCACGAGCTTGTTCACGTTTTCCAGTTCAGGGCGATGTTTATTGATGACTCGCTGTCCATGAACTCCATAAGGAATCTCCCGCTATGGCTGGTTGAGGGTATGGCGGAGTATTTCTCCATTGGCAGTGTGGATGCTCATACCGCAATGATAATGAGGGACGCGATTCACCAGGATAAATTCCCTTCGCTGCGTGATATGACAAGGGGTTACGAATATAACCCTTACCGTTTCGGACACGCATTTGTGGCTTTTGTGGGCAGGACATGGGGGGACTCCCTGATAGCACCGCTTTTTAAAGAGACAGCCAAGTTCGGGTATGAACGTGCAATAGAAAGAGTGATAGGGCTTAGTCCCAATACAGTTTCAAACCTGTGGAAGGCCTCAATGGAGACACATTATGGTCCGCTGATGGAAGATTCAGCAAGGCACGTGCCGGTTGGTAACAGGCTGTTGTCTCCTGACAACTCAGGAAATATCAATATAGCCCCCTCGGTCAATCCTGACGGCACACAGGTGGCTTTCTTCTCCGAAAGGGACCTTTTATCCATAGACCTTTTCCTGGCGGATGCAAAAACCGGTGAAATCATACGGAAACTTTCAAGTACCGCCAGAATGGGGGATATTGACAATTACAACTTTTTCGAGTCAATGGGTACCTGGTCGCCTGATGGCAGGCATTTTGCTCATGTTGCCGTTAAGAGAGGCCGTAATTACATAATAATAGTGGATACCCAGAGGCCAAGGCGTACAAGGGAAATAGAGATACCCGGTGTACCTTCCTTCAATAACCCAAAATGGTCTCCTGATGGAAGCTACCTGGTATTTAACGGCCTTGTTGACGGACGTGGTGACCTTTTCCGCTATAACCTTGAAAGCAGGGAGGTAAGGCGTCTTACAAATGACCGGTATTCTTATATACATGCCGGATTTTCACCCGACGGGCGATACATCACCTTCTCTACCGACAGGCCACAGGCAGCCCAGGCCGGGGACAGGCTGAATATGAACATGAACCTTGGAATAATGGACCTGGAGGATCCCGGCGCCGGCATTATTGTCCTGGATGCATTTCCTGGAGCAGATAACATAAATCCGGTTTTCACCCCGGAGCAGGACGGGATCTACTTCCTCAGTAACCGTGACGGGTACCGTAACCTTTATCTTTACAAGCTGGAAAGCGGTGAGGTATACCAGCTCACTGACTACTTTACCGGTATCAGCGGGATAACACACATGACTCCTTCCATTAGTGTGGCCCTGGGGACAGGAGAGGTGTTCTACAGCCATTTCCAGGGAGGTGCCTATTCAGTTTTTGGTGCAGACCCTGAATTATTCAACCACGTTCTTGTAGATCCAATGGAGGTGGATATGACGGTCGCAACGCTGCCCCCATTTGAAAGGCCCGCCCCGCCGATCGTGGATGTAAGTTTGGGCGTTGAGCCTGTAGAACCTATTCTTCCTCCCGATGCATTTGAGGAAAAACCATTTGAGCCAAGGTTCGGGCTTTCGTATATTGGAAGTTCGGGAGTTGGAATGGCAACTAACCGCTTTGGAACCGGAATGGCCGGAGGCGTAACAATGATGTTCAGTGACATAACAGGGGATAACCAGCTGGTGTCAATGCTTGCTGTAGACGGAGAGATATACGATTTTGGGGGAATGGTTGGCTATCTTAATCAGAAAAGCCGGATTAACTGGGGTGGCACAGTATCTCATATACCCTATTCATATGCAATGCTGAGAGAGGAGTTCATCCCAGTCGGCGAGGATGATTTTGTTTATAATCTGCAGTTTTTGCAGCAAAGGCAGTTTGAGGACCAGGTATCGGCATTCGCATTTTATCCTATTTCTACAACCAGGCGCATAGAGGCCGGTGCAAGCTTCTCCCTGTATTATTTCAGGATTGATGCTTACAATAACTATTACTACCGTGGCATGCCTGTTCCTCCGGATGAATCTGCGGGATTCCCATACAAGGAGAGGCTTACCAACCTTGAACCTCCAAGCTTTACCCTGCAGAGGGTAAATACTGCCTATGTGGGTGACAACTCGTACTTCGGCATGGCCTCGCCTATGGCAGGTTACCGTTACCGTATCGGGGCTGAAAGGATGTTCGGTGAAATCAATATGTATAATATTGTCGCCGATTACCGGCACTACATAAGGGCCAGGCCCTTTACCTTCGCAATGCGAGGGATTCACTATGGCCGCTACGGAAAGGACTCCGACAATAATATATTCTATCCCCTGTATCTTGGTTACCCGGGGTTTGTCAGGGGATATGACTACTCCTCGCTCGGTCAGATAGAATCAACTTTTGACGATGCATTTGCATTCGAACAGCTGATCGGCACCCGTGTGCTTCTTGCAGGTCTTGAGGTGAGGATTCCTTTTACAGGGCCGGAGCAGCTTGCTCTTATATCCATCGGGTTTTTCTTTACCGAACTCGCCTGGTTTTTGGATGCAGGCGTTGCCTGGAATGATAATTCAAGGATAACCCTTGACAGGTCACAGGGACTTGAACCCGGGAACCGTTTTCCTCTGTTCAGCACCGGTCCTTCCCTGCGCATAAACCTTTTCGGTGCCCTTGTCCTGGAGCCATACCTGGCCTTACCCTTCCACACAAGGGGTATTCAGGAAGCCGTATGGGGTCTAAACTTTATACCTGGATGGTAGAATCTTCAGAACCTGTATCTAATCTGTACCTTGATCTCTGTTCTGGTGCTGCCTTCTACAGTGTCCAGGCCGCTGCCTGAACTGTTTCTGTTGGTATACGCTGTTCTGGCAAGGCGGGCATATATGTCTGTACTGTTGTTGAGCCTGTATCTTATAAGCATGTAAGTGCGCATTCCCTTGTCAGAATAGAAGGGAAATGAGAAGGCATAGAGTACGTCATGTTCGTATGCATATATCCTGGAATCATATCCCTGAGTGTCAAAGAGGGCATACCTGAATGTCACTGACAGGGGGTATGACGGGTTTCTGTAAAGGATATCCTGGTATACCATGTGACCTCTTTGTTTGCCTCCACCATTCCTGTAGCGGTTAACCTCCAGCCTGGTCCTGCTCGAGAACGAGCCCGAAAGGGGATAGCTGAAGTTCAGCCTGAACTGGGTGCGCTGGTTTTCCTCTATTACAGGGACAAGCCTGTTTTCAGAACTATTCAGTGGTTTGTTCTTTTTCCTGAACCTTGCTGTTACTGAAGTTTCCCTGTCTGCCTGGTACTGCAGGCTTATAAGGTAGTCAAAACCATTTGAAGGCATATAGGTCCTGTATCTCATCCAGGGGAAGCTGAAATGGTCAGCAAAGGCTGTTAACTTCAACCCTGGGCTGAGCCTTAGCTCTGCTCCCTTGTATATTCCTTTTTCATTAGATGGTCCTGTACCCTCTCCAAATGCCGATGCCAATGGTGACTGGTAACCGGGTTGGTAATTCCTGTATGCAAGGGATACCGACAGTTTACTGTGCAGGCTGAGCATGATGCCACCCAGAAACGCAATACGGCCGTTATTTCCCAGGGCGACTTCACCGAAAAAATTTGCCGGTGCTTTCAGATAGCTAAAGTCTATGCCTATGCCACTGTAATGGTTGCTGTTGAAGTCAAACTGGTTGTGAAAGGAGAGCTCCCTTATGACTTCTGCTTCCAGGACCATCTGGTATGCTGTTAACCCAATGCTGGTTCTGTTTGCACTATACCTGATATTTCCTCCTTTTATCCTTTCCCTTACTGCCTTCCTGCATTCCAGTTCACGCGGAGTGCGGTGAAGCCCGGTGTTCTGAAGACTGCTTATCACTATTGTGCCGTTCTCATCTCCAATTACCGTGGCATCTCTTCTTTTATTGGAGTAGAAAACGGTAAGTTCAGTATTACTACCCAGCTTCAATGTTGCACCCAATCCCCTGAAAAAATTGTTCTCATCAACCGATGTGTACTGCCTCAGCCCTTCATGGTTCTTGCTGATGCCCATTGCATCGGTTCCCTTGCCAAAATCAAAGCCTGTCCAGAGGGTCAGGCCCTGGCCGAAGCTTGCAAGAAAATCACCAATGGCAAGTGCTTTCAGCCTTCCTTCACCCCTTATGAACAAATGTGCGGAATAAAAATCGAACCCCTGTTTCTGGCTGCCCCTGAAGAACTCTTCACCGGGATCCTTTTCGGCCGTGATACCGAAACTGAAGTTGCTGTACCAGGTGTGCCTGTAGCGTGTGTACAGGCGAAACGGACTTCCGGGATAGGGAGGGGTTGAGCCGGTCTTACCTTCAATATCTCCCTCAGGCAGGGAAAAGCCTCTCTGCTCCTCTAGCAGCCTGCTGTATCTGACAAAGAGAACACTCTCTCCCCCGGTGAGTACCTTTCGCAAGCTGAATGCCGGCAGTGAGTATTCTTCGCCGATGGTAACGAATGGGATTATCATGCGTATTGTCAAGAGGTCAAAGCCATCTATGGCCTGGAGCTCATAAATGCTTATAAGCCTCCCGTATCTTTCCCGGTGTTCAAGAAGATTTTGCTTCTGTATGCGGTTAAGCATGAATAGGCGGCCAAGCTCATCAATCCCTGCACTGCTGAGGTTTACCGGGTGTCTGTACAGGCTCTCAAGTTCATCTGCCAGAAAAGCGGGATCGATATCTTCCGGCAAGTTCCCTGCCATCTCTTCAAGATACCTTGCAAGCCACTCATCATTGCTGTCCCGTGAGAGGACCTTTTGAGGCAGCAGCAGGATAAGTAATGCAAAAATGAGTGCTGGCAAAGATCTTAGAGGTCTTTGTTTTAATAAAAAACATATTGAGCCGTTTATATTATTCACTACATATTATTTTACGCTGTATATAATACCAGCCTGCGGGCTGTGGCCAAGAATGTGATGGTAGGAAGCGGCAATGTCGAACTGCCAGTTTCCCGTTGAATAGCCTGCGCCTATGGAGTTCTGGACCGGGTTGCTTGAAAGTCCTGCCCTGGCTGTAAATTCATCACTGATCCTGTATTCCAACCCGAACCTCAGGGACAGGGGGTGTTCTATATTCTTTTCGGCATCCAGGCTTACAAGAAGCTGCCTGGAAAAAGCATAGGAGACCCCTTTTCGGAACACCGTGCTTATTCTTTGATCAGTCATGGGTACATGCTGTCTTGCAAGTATAGCCCTGGCAGGATTAAAGATGTGTACCCCTGTAAAGAAGCCCGGGAACACTTCGTATATTATGCCTGCCTCTGCAACGACACGACCCTTGACGTATCCAGGCTGACCTATTCTTATATGGATATAATTGAGCCTTACCCCGGCGGAAAGCCTTTCACCGAACCTTCTTGCATATGCCAGGCCTGCAAGGTTTTCATTATAGAGGCTGTTCCCGTGATAGTTTAGTGATATGCCAATGGCCCCTTCCCATGCCGGAATAACCGATGCTGCAGTTATCGTTGACGTGCCTGCTATCATATAGCGGTTTTCTGTGTATACAGCGAGCGATGGGTGTTCGATAAGGGTAATACCGGCCTGGTTGTTGTTAAGTGACCAAAAACCGTACACTGCGGTTACAGCACCTGACATCCCAGCCGGCCTTGCACCCAAACCTCTTGCAAAGCCTGATGCATTGCCGGCTGTCAGGGTGAAAACAACAACAAAGATTAATACGTATATCTTCGGCATTGACGCAATTTATTTGCGCCAAAATAGGAAAAAATTAAAACAAGAAATAGTAATTGTAAGACAAATACCTTAAATGGTGGTTGATGTCGCCTGGGGTGAAAATATCCCTTTATCAGCACCCGGTAATTATTTAAAATCAAGAATTGCCAGCCGCTGATTTACGGTATTACCAATGGGGGGCATGGTGGTAATAGAAGGGCCGGATACCTCGAAAAAATTTGTGGATTTTAAGAAGTAATAATTCTCTATCCCTTACTGGCCATAATCCCGACCACTTTACTTCAAACAAATAAACCTATCTCACACGGTAACGGAAGTTTACCTCTTTGAGATCCTCATTGGCTTTTACAACCTTTTTCTTGAGGTCTTTTTTAAAAGTGTCGAGGCGGGCCTGCACTCCCTCATCCGACTGTGCCAGTATCTGGGCTGCAAGTATTGCTGCGTTCTTTGCCCCATCCAGTGCAACGGTCGCAACAGGTATCCCCGAGGGCATCTGGAGTATTGATAAAATACTGTCCCAGCCGTCAATTGAGAGGGATGACCTGACTGGAACACCTATGACAGGCAGGGTAGTGCCGGCAGCAATGACACCTGGCAGGTGCGCAGCTCCGCCAGCTCCTGCAATAATTACTCTTATTCCTCTTTTACGTGCATTTTCGGAGAACTCCATTACCTTTTCAGGGGTACGGTGCGCTGACAATGCATTCAGCTCAAAGGGGATCTCCATTTCATCAAAGAACTTGGCAGCCTGCTCCATTACCGGCATATCCGATGTGCTGCCCATAATGATACTTACTAAAGGTTTCATCTGTTTATAATTTTTATGTTTCGGTTAGATGTAACTCGCCATGACATAATCATTCCCTTGTGTGTCAGTGAATTTGTCATGGCTCGTTTCATGGCAGAAAGTATTGGTTGTGTTTAAACTTAAATTGAATTTCAAACTAAGGACCCTGAAAAGGCCGGATGCAAAAATACATGTTTTTCCCATCCCGGCACTTACATGTCACCTGATTTTTGTGCAACTTTTGGATAACAATAATTATCCATTATATTTGTTTAGGGATCAATCGAAGAAATTACTTATTTACAAAAATTAACCGTATGGAAAAAAACAATACTCCTGATCCGGAAGACCACCTTATAAGCAAAAAACGCTATTTCGATGTTGACCACAGGGTGTTCTGGCCTTCAGCTGTCATTATAATTATTTTCATAGCCGTTACCCTCATTATCGGCCCACCGATGCATGAGATCTTTGCTTCGATACAGGATAACATATCGCATAATGCTGGCTGGTTCTTTGTTCTGGCAGTAAACTTCTTTCTGATATTCGTTCTGGTAATGGCAAGTACACGCTATGGCAATATACGCCTGGGGGGGCGTACCGCAAAACCTGAATTCAACACCGGGGCGTGGTTTGCGATGCTCTTCAGTGCAGGTATGGGAATTGGTATACTGTTCTGGAGCGTTGGAGAACCGATACTGCATTACGTAACTCCGCCTTTTGGAAGCGGAAGCAGTGCCGGCTCGGCCGAAGTGGCCATGCGTACAACATTCCTCCACTGGGGCCTTCATGCATGGGGCATTTACGCCCTGGTGGGCATGGCACTTGCTTTTTTTACATTCAACAAGAAACTGCCACTTACCATCAGTTCGGTATTCTTTCCGCTAATTGGAAACAGGATACATGGTGGCCTGGGAAAGTCAATAAATGTGCTAGCGGTGGTAGCCACCCTTTTCGGACTGGCAACTTCCCTGGGGCTTGGCGTACAGCAGGTCAGCGCGGGGCTGAACCATTTGCTGGGTTTGCCTGATAATGTGTCAACCCAGGTGATGCTGATCGGTGGTATAACCCTGGCGGCCACCGGTTCAGTTGTAGCCGGGCTAAGCCATGGAGTTAAGCGCCTGAGCCAGCTGAACATAATTATCGGGAGCTTCTTTCTGCTCTTTATGCTAATAGTAGGTCCGACCCTTTTTATTTTCGGTTCCTTTGTTCAGAACATAGGGGGTTACCTGGATAATTTTTTTGCCCTTAGCTTTTGGACAGAAACCTACCTGCAGTCTGACTGGCAAAAAGGCTGGACAGTATTTTACTGGGCCTGGTGGATCAGCTGGTCTCCCTTTGTCGGCATGTTTATCGCCAGGATATCACGTGGCCGGACTCTCAGGGAGTTCATACTCGGGGTGCTTATAGTTCCAACCATTATTACATTTCTGTGGCTGTCAGCATTCGGGGGGTCGGCGATATACCTTGAGCTCAATGCAATAGCCGATATATCGGGAGCAGTGTCCGAAAACGTTGCAACCTCACTATACCGGTTGCTGGAACAGTTTCCGCTCTCCTCGGTGACTTCAATAGTCGGGGTGGTTCTTGTAACAAGCTTTTTTGTAACCTCATCTGACTCCGGCTCACTTGTAATCGACAGTCTCACAGCAGGAGGAAAACTTGATGCACCGGTTGCACAACGTGTGTTCTGGGCCATTACCGAGGGAGCTGTAGCCGCGGTATTGCTCATAGGGGGAGGTCTTGGTGCCTTGCAGACAGCTTCCATAATTACTGGGCTGCCATTTGCCCTTGTCTTAATAATAATGGCCTACAGCCTCTTGAAGGGGCTCAGGGAGGAGCACTTTAAGATCATGAGATATGAGTTGAAAAAGGAACGTAAATCTTACCAGGAGATCATTGGAGAAATGGTCAGGAAAAGGGAAAAAAAGGAAAAAAGATAAAAATATGACAGCATTCGGAAACATACTGGTATGCCTTGACCTTACCGAGATGGACGAGGCTCTTATAAAATATGCCGGTTTTCTGGCATCCATATTCAAACCGGCCGAAATTACCTTTATTCATGTGATGGAGAGCAATGAAATACCTGAGGAGATTGCTGATGCATTTCCTGACCTGGGTAAGCCGCTAAGCGAGATTGTAGATGAGGAGATAAAAGAAAAGGTAGAGGAGAATCTGGGTCAGGTAAATGATGTGAAGGTAAATGTTGTACTTGACAACGGACTGCCAACTGAGCAGATAATACAATATGCCAGGAAAAGGCGGATCGATCTGGCGATAATAGGCAAAAAAATTGGCTATGTGGGGGAAGGTGGTGTGGCAAGACGCATAGTCGGTCTGATACCCTCTTCGGTGCTGCTGGTAAGTGAAACATCTCCACACCAGATTAGCAAGGTACTTGTACGTATGGATTTTTCCAAAACATCCCTGATTGCACTGAAGACTGCAAAGGACATTTCCGGAGTTTCAGGGGCCGGTCTTGAGTGTCATCACGTTTATAAACTCCCGCTGGGATATTCGCCAAAGAACACCCCTGGTGAGGTAAAGAAACTAAAGTCCAGGCTGGGTCAATATGTAGATAATGAATTCAGGGCTTTTATGAAAAAAAACAAGCTGGATCTTGATATTCCCTGCAGTTTTTCAATGGACATTCAGGGGGATGAGGCTCATATGGTTTACAGCCACGCCATTAAAACCGGAGCCGACCTGATTGTTTCAGGTAGCAGGATTAAGTCGCAGCTTGCAAATGTCATGCTGGACAGCACATCGGAAAAGCTGGCCGGGGCCAATAAAAGCATCCCTGTACTGGTGGTTAAGGACATGAAGGAGTCCATAGGCTTTTTGAAATCACTGTTTGACTACTAAAAAAAAAGGTATATGAAGAAATATTCAATAATTGCTGCACTGCTACTGTTAACCCTGTTCGCATGCCGGGGCCCAGGTGTCCGTGATGCCCCGGAAGAGAGAACCGTATATATTGTTTATACCGACTGGGCAGAGAGTGTCGCCCTCACATCGCTTGTACACCTTTTACTGGAGGAGCACCTGGGATACAGGGTGGTGACAAGGCTTGCCGGTATAGATACCGTTTTCATGGATATTGCTTCAGGCCGGGCAGATATCTTCGTTGATGCATGGATACCTCATACCCACAAGCACTACCTTGAACAACATGAAGGTGAATTTGAGGATCTTGGGCCAAATTACCACGGTGCCAGGACCGGGCTGGTAGTTCCTGAATACATGGCAGTGGAGAGCATCCCGGCGCTGAGGGATTACTACACAGGGCCAATAGTTGGAATAGACACCACCGCGGGAATAATGAGGAATACCATCATGGCCCTTCAGGCATATGAGCTGGAAAATGAATTGCTTGTGCTTTCAGATCCCGAAATGGCTGAAAGGCTGGGGTGGCACATACGCCGAAGAGAAAACGTCGTAATTACCGGATGGGAACCACACTGGCTCATGCACCGTTATGACCTGAAGTTTCTGGATGACCCGCTGGAGATCTACATGCAGCAGGAATCCATTCACACCATAGGAAGGAAAGGTTTTAGCGACCAGCGTCCCGCTGCCACAGAGATGCTAAAAAGGATGGTGCTGGGAGAGAGGCTTATCAATGAACTGATCTATAAGGCACAAAGGCATGATGACCCTTACGAGGGAGTGAGTGAATGGATAAGGGAGAACGAATTCATAGTGAACCAGTGGTTAAGGGGCTTAAGGCCTGAAAGGGAGAAGATAATGTAGCTGCAAAGCGGGCAGGGCCTGAGAAGTTGCCTGCTTTGTCCTTTGCCTGGTTGTATCTATGTAAATTTTTGTATATTCACAGCTATATATAGTATTACCAACATGTCAAAAAGTTTTTGATTATGACAAAAGTGCAAAAACTGATAATACTCCCGGTTTTCCTGTTAATGGCTGCCGTAATCGTGTTTACACACTGTGCTTCACCTGAACAGGACCAGGAGCTTACGGAACTGCAGGAACTTGCCCTGACTTTCACCGAACCATTGCCCGAGCATGCTTTTGAAGAGGGTATGCCGCGTTCTGATGAGCTTATTGAGCTGGGGAAGATGCTCTTTTTTGAGCCACGACTTTCAAAAAGCGGCCTTATAAGTTGCCATACATGTCATAATTTCGCGAATTTCGGTGTTGACCTCCTCCCGGTATCGATTGGCCATATGTGGCAGAAGGGGCCACGCAATGCCCCTACTGTTCTAAATGCTGCACTTCACGGTTCGCAGTTCTGGGACGGAAGGGAACCCGATGTTGAATCCCAGGCGTTGATGCCCATACTTGACGAGGTTGAAATGGCGGCCACAGAGGAGCATGTCCTTGAGGTGCTCTCCTCTATGCCTGAATATGTAGAGAGGTTCAGAGAGGCATTCCCGGAAGAGGATCAGCCGGTGGTTTACGAAAATGTCGGTGTTGCAATCGGGGCTTTTGAACGGATATTGCTAACCTATTCACCATTTGATGACTTTCTCAGGGGCGATGCCAACGCGCTTTCCGGGGAAGAGAAGGAGGGGCTGAGGGTATTTGTGGATGTAGGCTGCCATTCATGTCATGGCGGGCCCGTTCTTGGAGGGAATGCATTCAGTGTGTTTGAAACACCTGCAGAAAGGGAATCGGGCGAAAGTGATCCGGGGCGTTTTGATATTACCGGAAATCCCCTGCATATGCATTCATTTAAGGTGCCATCCCTTCTTAATATTGCAAAGACCTATCCATACCTTCATGACGGTAGTGTCTGGTCGCTCAGTGAAACCGTTGACATTGTCGCACTTGATATGCTCGGAAGGGAACTCAGTCCAGGGGAGAACAGTGCAATTGTTGCTTTTTTGCATTCACTTACAGGGGAGGTCCCGGAATATGCACTTGAGATACCTGTGCTGCCCCCATCTACAGCTGATACACCAAGGCCGGTATTTGACTGATAACCCCAACTATCCGGAATATGGATAAAGATTTGTCCCCGCGTCCACTTCAGAGAATGTTCATGGAGGTGCCGCCTTCGTATGATATAATAAACCGCTTGCTTACATTCAGGATGGACCAGGTGTGGCGTTCGGGTCTTGTAAGTGCATTGCTCGACGGCAGTTACGGCGGTGGAAAGGATCGGCGAAGGATACTTGACCTTTGTACAGGTACTGGTGACCTTGCAATAAGGCTTCGGAAAAGATCGAATGAGGGTGATGCGATTTTTGCTCTTGACTTCAGCAGACCTATGCTTGAAATAGCCAGGGGAAAGGCTGTTTCAAAAGGCTTTACGGACATCGAATTCATTCATGGTGACGCTTCTGACATGCCATTTAAGGAGTCATCCTTTGATGCTGTCGGCATAGCATTTGCCCTTAGAAACCTTACCTATAAAAATCCTTTAAGAGACCTGTTTCTTTCGGAGGTAGCAAGGGTGCTGAAACCGGGAGGAAGATTTATTGCCGTTGAGACCTGCCAGCCAGACAATATGTTGATGCGCAGGGCATTCCATTTTTACATGAAGTACTATACGGCACCAGTTGGTTCACTTCTGTCGGGGCATCCCGGTGCATACAGATACCTGGCCTATTCAGCAAGGAATTACTATGAACCCTGGCAGCTTAAGGAGATCCTTCTGTCAGCAGGGTTCAGCAGGGTAAATTACAGGCTGTTGTTTAAAGGTGTTGCTGCCCGATGGGAGTGTATCCTCTGATCTTCCCGCTGCTATTCACTGTATATCACATTTACCACTGTTTCGCCTACTGCCCTGAGTGTACTGATTTCTATAACATCTATTGTATCATCTGTTGTGTGCCATTCTGGGAAAAAGCCGTGTGGGGTTGACTCATCCTGGTGGATGATGTTTATGGTTGGAATATTGCGAATGGTATTTATATAATAATGATCATCAATTATATAGCCACCGTCACGGTTCAGGAACATATGGGAATGGCCCAGGCGCCTGGCAATATCCCAGACCTGCCTTACAATATTCGGGGCGTACATCATTGAATATCCTTCGCGTTTGAAAGTTGCACCCGACGCACCTACCATGTCCAGCAGAATGCCGTAACGGGCAAAGTAGTCAGGGCGATGGGGGTTCCTTGCCCAGTACTGGGAGCCTAGTGCCCAGGTGTCCTCGTCAGATCTGCCTTCAAGCCGGTGAATACCATAGTCTTCTGCATCAAAGAAAATTATGTCAACACCTATGCCAGGCTCATTCTCGCTTAGAATCCTGGCTATCTCAAGAAGGACTCCTACACCGCTGGCACCGTCATTTGCCCCGTCAATAGGGGTGTAATGGTTTGCTGGATCAGGATCGTAATCGGCAAAAGGCCTTGAATCCCAATGTGCACATAAAAGGATACGCCTTTGCATATCTGGCCGGAATACACCTATGATATTTTTTATGTTCAGGATGTTCCCGTCCCAGGCCCTGACCCGGCTCTGCTGCAGATAAAGAGTGTCTGCGTATGTATCCATCATGGATGCCAGCCACTGACCGGCTTCCCTGTGTGCCTGTGTATTTGGCACCCTTGGGCCGAAAGAAAGCTGTTTTTCTATGAATGTATATGCAGAATCTGCATTAAACTCCGGTATGTTTAACTGCCGGATACTGCTTTCGGGGGTGTCTTTGCCGCTTTCAGTGCCAGCCTGCCTGCTGCCGCATGACAACAGTGTTATAAGTATAAGCCCAAACAATGAATAGATTTTTAGCATGGCTCTTTTTTCAATAATAAAATACAGCTCAGTCAAGGCCGTTCTCCACAGCAAAGTTTACAAGAGCAGCCAGGTTTTTAAGCTTCAGCTTTTTTAGCATGTTCTTGCGGTGATTGTTCACTGTGTGGGGGCTGAGGTTCAGTAGCTCTGAGACTTCGGTGGTTGTGCTGCCCGAAGCAAAAAGCTTTAATATTTCCTTCTCCCGCTTTGTTATCTTGCTTATCCTTGACTGGTTAAGCCACTGTAATTTGTTTTGGCTGAACTGCTTCAGGTTTTTCCTGTAGCTTATGGGACCTGTAAAGTCAACGCTCACGGAAACCGTTTCAAAAATATCTCTCTTCTTATCAATCCTGAAAACCCTGGTTGAGGTAAACAGCCACAGGTAGTGCCCGTTGGCATGACGGAAACGGTAGAAGGCTGTATATGTATCATCCGGGTTATTAATCAAAAAACTCTTCATGTCATCAAGGTAGGAGCTATCCTCCGGGTGATACCGTGAAATAAGCTGCTCCAACCGGAAACTTACATTGGTGAGTTTCTCAAAACCCGTCAGCCTTTTAAAACTTTCATTTGCCCATATCAGCCTGGGTTTATTAAGATCCATCACCAGTACAATTGCCTCGATACCATTGACTACAGACTGCAGGAAGTCCAGCATGTTCACCGGAAGGTGCTCTTCTACCTGCGGGAGTGGTGAGTATGATCCGGACCCTTTCATAATTATGAATGCTTTGTAATAAAAACATACAAAATTACTATTTTTTGCTGTTTATGAGTATGTTTTAAGTTTTACCGGAAAAATATTCTGGTGCTGAAAATAAAGCGATACAGCTTTTTAAAGCTTTATTTTTAGAAAAAATTGAGTATATTTGCAGCGGTAAATACAGCATTGTATAATACAGTGGTGTTGCCTGTTAGGTGAGGCTACTGGATGAACACAGGCTGCTGCCCAAAAATGTCTACAGACGCCAATGGGTAGAACAGGCTTTGTCGGATTAAGGC
>PWNY01000292.1 GCA_003557805.1 Bacteroidales bacterium
CCGTCATCAGCCCTGCTTCTTCCTATCATGAGTATTTCTCCTCCACTCATAGAGAACACCCCTTCGGGGTAGATGATTCCAAATGCGGGATATGCTCCTGATATCTCACCTCCTACTTCGTCGTCATATGTTCTGTTTCCTCTAACTCTGACCGTTCCGCCCGACTGGTAGTAGTAGGTACGTCCACCACCACCGGCTCCACTGCTTCTAAAAGCAGCAGCATCAACGGTACCGCCATTTATCCTGACTGTCGCGGCATCCTCAGACCGGTATATGAAACCGGCACTGTGGCGTGTGCCGAAAAAGCCCTGGTCTATACGAAAGTTTCCAAAAAGGGTCAAAGCTGTGTGGCCGGAACCTTCTTTATGCCACTCTGAACCAGTAGGCCGTTGCCCGTCAGTCCGGATAGTAGTATATACATAAACGCTGGCACCAGCTATCCATAGCTTGCCATTGGTAGGTACGGTATAGTCTCCCCTGCCGCCACGCTCATTACCTTCGGTAAGTGAGGGAATATCCATTGCACCATTAAGTTTTAATGTGCCATTGCGTATCCATAAAGCCTTGCGTATTTCAGGGTTTTGCTCGGGAAAACCTCCGCCTGTACTGTTTCCTAAGTTGTTGGGGCCGTAAAGTGCAAAGTTGGAACTGTTTGAAGAGTTTATCTCCAATACGTAATTTTGCCCAATTCCTTTATCAACGATAAGGTTATAAAAGTCTGTAACACCGTTCAGTTCGGCAGTTTGATAATTGGTTCCCGAGAAGGTAACCACTGCTGCTCCGCTGGTAGTGAAGTCGCGATAATTGGGGCCATCCTGGTTGGTAAAACGCACGCTGCCGTTATTGGTAAAATCGCCCCTGATGTTTACCTGGTGGAATATTGAATGATACTGTCCCAGTGGGGGCAAATCGCCTCCTTGTATCTGATACCCATCACGGGTATCGCCTTCACCGACACGGATCTGGCCGTTGCTTTGAACGATAAGGTTTTTATTGATATTAAGATTAAGAATGTCTGTTCCTATGTTGTCGTTAATACGAAATACACCTCTTTTAACAGTAAGGCTGCCGTTAAGGTTGTAGTCGGCAAGCATCGTAAGAATCTGGCTGTTGTTGTCCATATTAACAACCATGTTGTTGAAAGTATGTTCCTGCTCAAGGCTAAAAGAGCTTCCGTAAAACTCTACTGTACCTTTTCCGGCAGCATTAAAACCTGAGGCATCACCTGCAGGGAAGTTATCGGAACTAAGCGCAATTGTTCCTTCGCCGGTAATTGTTGTAAAGTCATGTCCTGATGTAGAGCCAAGGTCCAGTGTGCCGCTACGTACTTCGAGAAAAGTAATGTTAATATCATCTGACTCCATGTGGACGTTATTGCCGTCAATAATAATCACCTGGTCAAACTCACCCGGCAGTTCATCCAGCGGCCCTTCAAGAGTTGTACCGCTGGGATCTGTGGTCCACGTGTCGTAATCATCCCAGCTTCCGTCCATGAAGGAGTACCACCTGGTGGTTTCTTCCAGCACGGTGATATAATCTTCCTTTGTAATAGTATGTTCGCCATCATCGCCATCAACGGTAAGGCTGACGGATTTCAATCCGGTAGTATTATAAACCACATCATGAGGCCCCTGTCCTGTTACAGTGGCAGGGCTGGCTCCTTCGCCAAAATCCCACTCCCAGGAATCAAAATCACCGGTCGACTCATCAGTAAAAGTAACTGTTTCACCTTCCTCTGCAACGACCGGATGGCCTTCAAAATCTGCCGCAGAAATATCTTTATCGGTATTGGTAGCACTTGCTGAATTTAGCGCCAGGCCATGCTGGCTGAGCACTAACAAAACTCCCGTCAGGAGTACTAAAAATATTGAAGGGATTTTTGCTTTTTTAAAAAAAAGTACTTTTTTCTTCATATTATAGATTATATTTTTGTTTTCAATATCTTTTATTCTATATGATCAACAGCGCAATAACATGATTTGAAACACGCTTTCTTTATTCTTTTTAACGGGTCAAAGAGCCTTTTGACAATCTGCAAAGCGGGCATTTCATTCTGACCGGAAAAAACGAACCTGCAAAGTTAAGCAATCATTCTATCTATAACAAGAGTTTTGCTTTTATACAAAATCATACTTTGCTCACTTTCATTTTTTTACGCAATATTGTCTTTTTTTGTTATATATAAATGTCAAACATTCAGTTATTTTCGTTTTTCAACATGTAAGTCTACCGGTTTTATAATACTAGTCATTATCTTTTCTCACACAACGAACGCCATGGTTGCTGAACTTACGTTCTTCCCAGTCCTGAAATCCTGCATCAAACGATTGGTACCAGGCATACCTGTGGTCATACTCAGTACTGCTCCAATAGAAATTATAAGTAAAGCCACCTATCTCATCTTTGTTTTCATAAACTGCGTTCAGCTCGTCCTTTGCCGGCAGATACCAGTCATCAAAACCTTCCGATACGAGGTTGTCACAATACTGTGCTGCATAAGGCACTCCTTCATTGTCTTCCAGCACGTCAATAATGGTTTGTGTATTGGAAAACCCATCTATATCTGAGCCGGCGTTTGTGGTTGTTCCGTCACCTCCCCATTCAAGTGCCTGGTCGTGATCTTCGGGATGCACGTAAACAGTTGTGCCGTTTACTTCTACCGACGGAAGCCCGTTGCCGTTTTCTTCCTCTTCCGCAAAATGCGCCACCGCGGAAATATCACCATCCATCGTAACCTGCGTGGATGATTCCATCACATCATCACCTTCAATCACCCATCTTTCAAACTCCCAGCCATCACCGGGGGTGGCTGTTAAATCTACTTCGGTGCCTTCATTGTAGGTGTGTGTGCCTGCCACGGGATCGGTGGTGCCTTCTCCTTCTAAACTTATGGTAAGGTCATATGTTTGAGGCTCAGGGCCATTCTCGGATCTTACGCATCTCACGGAAAACCCCGATGTTTTATAATAGCTGGCGGCACTTGTGCCTGCGTGTATACTAAGCATCACCATGGCAAAAGCCTGGGTATCATATTCTGTATTTTGTGTGGCAGTCCAGAAGTAGGCATATTCGCCGATGTTGACAAACCGGCCTTCGTTATTAATACTTCCTGCAGGTAAAGCTTCAAAACCATACTCGTCGGTGCCATGGTTTTTATCATGCTCATCCCACCTTGGGTGCTCTGATGTATCATAGCCATCGAAAGGTGAGTTTTCCTGGCGTTGTGACTTAAGCTTCAGCCCAAGCACATTGCGGTTTCTCATAGCCTGCGGATCAGCCTCGTCCCTGACTTCCAGCCAAAGTTCTTCTGAAGGAACTTCCCATCCAACAGGACATATGCCGCGGGGATCATTCACAGCATACCAGTTATAAAGCTTTCCGTAAGCCTCCGTCATTTCTTCTTCCGTGTTAATACCTTCAATATCTGCATGAGGATAAACACCGTAGCCACCCTCAGACAGGTTTCTCCAGGAGCTCTCATCGCTATACGCCACAAGGGAGTCTCCGTTGTTATAAGTCGTAACACGGAGGTTTTCCACCATCCACTCCCTGCCGTAAAGCATAATAGTCGAATATTCATTTCCTTCTGTGTCGGTAACAGTACCTTGCGAGTATAGTCCCGCGGTAAAGATCACAGAGATAAATAACAAAAAAGTACGCCGGAATGTTTGCATTTTTTAATTTTTTCTATTACAAATTTGTTGTTTTTATGATTAAATAAAACAACATTTTCTATTAATTTACAAATAAAAGTATATTTCTATGTAAAAATATCCGATAAAATACTGAATTTTTAGTAATTAGGAGACTTTTTTTTGTAAAATGTCTATTCTTTTGCCGTTTTTGTTGTTATTAGCCTCCTGAATAACGCTTTTGCCAGTTGATGAGGCAAATGTACGATTTGTTAACAAAATTCCATCTTCAGGCGGGTAACGGGTAACGAGTAACGG
>PWNY01000396.1 GCA_003557805.1 Bacteroidales bacterium
AGGATCCCCAGCTGGTAAGTTTCGGAAATTATGAGAACGCCCCCCTGCCAAAGAGCATGGTCACCCCCAGGAGCCGCAATAAGATCGCTGTTGTATATGCCAGCGGCAATATCATCTCCGGTGAGGGAAGTGAGAGGATAATCGGCTCAGACAGGATTTCCAGGGCGCTTCGTGAGGCCAGGAAAGATGATAATGTAAAGGCAATAGTATTCAGGATAAACTCCCCCGGGGGCAGCGCACTGGCATCAGATGTGATACTGCGTGAAGTGGTGCTGGCGGCTCAGGAAAAACCTGTTGTAGCTTCAATGGGAGATGTGGCGGCCTCAGGCGGTTACTATATTGCCTGCGGTGCCGACTGGATCGTAGCCAATCCGGGTACTATAACCGGTTCAATTGGTGTGTTCGGGATGATCCCGAATATGCAGGAGTTCTTTAATGAAAAGCTGGGGATCACATTTGACAATGTCAAGACCAATGAACTTGCCGACCTTGGTTCACTTTCAAGGCCACTCACGCCTGCTGAAAGAAGCATCATTGAAGAGAGCATAGAACAGGTGTATGACACCTTCATAGGACATGTTTCAGAAGGCCGTAACATACCGGTTCACATTGTTGATGAAGTTGGCCGTGGCCGGGTGTGGAGCGGATCGGAAGCAAAACAGATCGGCCTGGTAGATGAATTCGGCGGTCTGGAGTTAGCCATAGAAAAGGCGGCAGAGCTGGCAGAACTGGAAGACTACAGGGTAGTGGACTATCCGGAAAGGAAGGACTTTTTGACCCAGCTGATTGAAGAATTCGGAGGCATACAGGAACGGATGGTCGAGCGTAAGCTGGGACCGGCCTACCGTTACTACAGGCAGGTAAATGATGTCAGGGACATGACCGGAATACTCACCCGCCTGCCCTATGACATATATCTTGATTGAAAAAGAAAAGCAGCAGACTGTTTTTTAATTAAGCCTGTGTATATCAATATCAGGCTTACTCCACATCAGGAAGATGGCATTGGCAACATCAGTGTTCTGCAGAAAGGGGCCTCTAACCGGGTCCCTTTCTGCGGCCATAAGATTGAAAAGTGAAGTACCGGGGCCTTTTGCATAGAAAGGGACTAACATATTGGTATGGCTGCCTGAGTTCCATTTTACCTCAGGCAGTTCCCCCCTGCCACTGTTTACAACATCTTGCTTAACAACTTCCGGATGGTCCGGACCGGTAAGGAACCCGCATTCATGGTCGCTTGTAACAATGATCAGCGTCTCATCCCAGCTGCTGTGGGTTTCAACCCACTCAACAGCAGCCATCACTGAGTTGTTAAAATCAATCTGCTCCTCGATCATCCGGCCTGTCAGACCACTATGGCTTGCCCAGTCTATAGCTCCCCCCTCTATCATCACGAAAAAACCCTCGTCATTCTGAGACAAAACATTGAGGGAGGCCTTTGTAAGCTCTTTGAGAGTTGGAACATTTTCATTCAGAGGCCTTTCAAAGGGCATCCGGTACTCTTCCACACCGCTTCTCCACTGGTTCAAAGTGGAATACACCTGTGGGATCCCAAGCACCCTTTTCGGGGCTGGCCCCGTTGCCAGGGCAATAAATTCCTCGCGGGTTTCAACCAGTGTCCAGGGGTCCCTTTGCCCGTCACCATCAACATCCTGTACCCGGAAAAGCTGCTGTTCATAAGTGAATTCAGTGCGGCCATCATTTGCGGAAAGCTGTTCCCATATCTTATCTCCCCCAACGTAACGTGCGGACATCTCGTCGGGCTCACCGTTATTATTGAAAAACGGGTGTCCCGGTGCCATGATCACATCAGCCATTGTGTGGAAAAGCATATACCTGCCTATTTCATCGTAATTGTTCCTGTGTTCATTGTGGGCAATAAAACCGGCAGGCGTAGCATGGCTCAACTGAACGCTTGAGACAATACCAACCGACTTACCCAGGGCCTTTGCCGCCTGGCTTACATGAACAAGTGTGTCTCCTTCGAGGCCGATCCCAATCGAGCCGTCATATACTTTTCGCCCTGTTGATAATGCCGTTGCTGCAGCACCGCTGTCAGTGAAATCAGAAGCCACATATGCCGGGTCCTCCCATGCAGTGCGGGGAGCATAACCGTTTAGGTAGACAAAATCCCCGCGTGAGGGTCTTGCTGCACTGTATGTGGCCAAGCCGGCACTGAACCAGTCGTCCTGCTCATAAACCTGGGCTCCTGCCCTGCCATGCTCAAAATAATTTGCGGCCAGCACATGGTTGTATCCCATACCGTCACCGACAAAATAGATTATGTTCCGGGGTGCCGGCATTGCCCCGGCACGTTCGTGGTTATCAGCACTGTTGCAGGACGAAAGCCCATAGAACATTATAAACGCAATTAAAAACAGGCCAAATAAGCTTTTACATTTTCTCATATTTTCTCTCTTTTTCAGGTAAAACACATCTTAAAAGTGTGTTATATGCAAATATATAAATTAAAACCTAGCTTTTCATGAACTTCACAGCTGAAGCTTTGAACCCAAGCCATACTTTCTTCCCCGGCTGTAAACGCAGTTTTTCCCTGGAGCTTTTACTTACCGACACAACGAATTCAACACCTGCATCAACCACGATCTCCGTCCCATACCCCGACAGGTAGGATTCTTTTATAACTCCCTCTACCTGGTTTATTGCCGAAGTGTCGACAGGTTTTTCCGAAACAATGATATCCTCCTGCGGCACCATAACAAAGCCTTCATTCTTCTCTCCCTTCCCAAGGAAGTATACAGACATTCCACCACCGATGCCAGCAATGCACAGGCCGGAGTCGTCAGGTGACTGTGTAACTGTGCACGGGAAAATATTCTTTATGCCACTAAATCGTGCTACAAATTCATTCATTGGGTGGCGCAGCACCTCTTCGGGGGTACCATGCTGCAGCAACCGCCCGTTCTCCACAACTGCTACCCTGGTTGCGAGTGTAGCGGCCTCCATGAAATCATGCGTAACATGTATTACCGTCTTTCCGCTTTTGTGTATCCGGCCAAGAAGCGCCCTGAGCTCGCTTTTCAGTTTTACATCAAGTTTTGACAGGGGCTCATCGAGCAGCAGCATATCTGGTTCCGATGCAAGCGTCCTTGCCAGTGCAACCCTTTGCGCCTCACCACCCGAAAGAGTTTCTGGGTAGCGGTCGAGCAGGTGATCAACCTCCATAACTGATGCAAGCTCTGCCACCCTGTTTTTGATATCCAATGATTTCACTTTCTTACGGCGCACCGGGTAGGCAATATTGTCAAACACCCTCAGATGAGGGAAAAGTGAAAGGTCCTGGTAAACCAGCCCTATACGCCTTTTCTGGATCTTTTCCCGGGTTATATCCCTGCCTTCAAACAATATACGCCCCCTGTCAGGTTTTTGCAATCCGGCAAGGACCTCCAGCAGTACAGTTTTACCCGCCCCTGACACCCCCAGCAGAGCAAGGTAATCGCCCTTATTGACCTGCAGGCTTATATCCTTCAGGGCAAATGATCCCAGGCTGATACTGATATTGTCTATAAAAAGCATATCCGCAAAATCTAGCCTTTACGGGCAGTTTGTCCCGCAATAAGGCGCATTGCAATAAAAACAAGCAGACAGACAGCAACAAAAACAGCTGCTGCCGGCCTTGCATATGAAAGCCCGAATGATGCAAACCTCTCCCAGATCAAAACAGGGGTTACCATTGGGTAGTAGGCGATTATGACAACCGCCCCAAACTCACTCAACCCCCTTGCCCACATCATTGTAAGCCCGGTGAGCACATGCCTTTTTGCAAGGGGCAGGCTAATTGTAAAGAATACCCTCCAGGGGCTTGCACCCAGATTTAGCGCAGCCTTTTCAAGTTTCTCCGGAACTGATTCAAAACCATCACGTGCGGCATTGATAAGAAAAGGGATGCTTACAAATGCCATTGCAAGAACTATTCCGGCAATACCACCAACAAACTGTATGCCTGCTGCTTCTCCAGCCCTTCCTATCACTGTGCCCCTGCTTACGATACCAAGAATAGCAATTCCGGCGGCAGAATGAGGTATAACCACAGGAAGATCAACTATACCAGTTATGATACCCTTTCCCGGGAAGTCCTTTCTCGCCAGCACGTATGAAAGCGGAACTGCGGCAATACCGAAGACCACAACCCCTGCAAGTGAGCAGAGCAGGGTTAGCCTGATACTGCTCATCAGTTCAGTGTCGGTGAATGTTTCTGAATACTGGGCCAGTGGAGTCTTAATGAACATACCCGCAAGAGGGGCAATAATAAACAGCAGTATCAGTCCGCTAAGGAACATAAAAACAAGACCAGTCTTCCAGTTGCGAAGCATATGCTTGGGGTTGTCGGGTTGCATGCTTTAAGGCTGTGCAGCCAATAAAGGCCGTCAAAACCATATTGCAAGCACAAAAGTACATATTTTTCAGAAGCTGCAGTGCCGCATGCAGCGGTTGATACCATCCACTGCTTTTTTTGTAACTTCGCGGAATAAATCCTTCTTGATCATGACCACCGAAAAAAGGTACATACGCAATGAAAACATGCTAAGCCCCGAAGAGAACCGCAGGCTAAGGGAGTTCAGGGTTGCAGTTGCAGGCTGCGGCGGGCTTGGAGGTTATATTACCGAGATGCTTGCCCGGCTGGGAATAGGACACCTTACACTGATCGACGGTGATGTGTTTGAGGAGTCAAACCTAAACAGGCAGTTAATTTCCCTGCCATCCAACCTTGGAAAACCAAAGGCGGTTGAAGCAGGCAACAGGATAAAAGAGGTAAATCCGCATATCAGCCTGGATATTAAACAGGTTATGCTTGACAGTGATAATGCTGCAGACATCCTGAAGGGTCATGACGCAGTATGTGACGCCCTTGACAATATAAAGACAAGGAGGGTGCTGGAGGAAGTAGCAGGAAAATTGGGGATACCAATGGTCTTTGGGGCCATTGCCGGATGGTATGCACATATTGGCAGTATCATGCCAGGAGGGAGGATGATCGATAAGCTGTACCCCGAAGGTGCGGAAAAAGGTGCGGAAACAAAGATGGGCAATCCCTCATTCACACCGGCTCTTGCAGCATCGCTCCAGGTAGCGGAAACAGTAAAGATACTGCTTGGTAAAAAGGGGGTGTTGAAAAACAGGATACTGGCAGTAGACACCCTGGAGCATAAGTACGAGATCATTGATATATAGGTAATCATCGATGTTCTTCTGCACAATAACGTTAATAAATTGATACGCTAATACATTGATAAACATGATTCTCTTTGAGGATGCAGTATCAACCATAATGCAAAAAGCTGTTCAGACCGGGGCCGAAAGAGCAGACTTCCGGGACTCCCTGGGCCGTGTGCTTGCTGAAGATGTGGTATCGGACATCGATATGCCACCATTTGACAAGGCTGCAATGGACGGTTTTGCCTGCCGGCGCTCCGACCTGGGAGATGAAATGAAGCAAACCGGCGTGATAGCTGCCGGTGATGTTGCTTCAGGCGCAGTATCCCCGGGGGAGTGCATGAAAATAATGACAGGGGCCAAAGTGCCTGAAGGTGCCGATACGGTAATAATGGTGGAACAGAGCCAGGAAACAAGGGAAGGGTACGTCAGGTTTACCGGTAGCAGGACCACGCCCAACATAGCATACATGGGGGAGGATGTTAAGAAGGGAGAGGTGGTACTGAAAAAGGGGGTACTGATAAGGCCCCAGCATATACCGGTGCTGGCAGCAACAGGCTGCACCAGGCCGCTTGTGGCAAAACGACCGGTTGTTTCGGTAATCGCTACGGGAGATGAGCTCATTAACCCCCCGGAGATGCCACCCCCGGGCAAGATAAGGAACAGCAACAGCTTTCAGCTTGAAGCCCAGATCAGGGACATGAACTGTGTTCTGGGATGGTCGGGGCTTGTATCAGACAGGATCGAGGACCTGTCACAGGCAATAAACGGTGCACTGGAAGAGAGTGATGTTGTAATCGTAACAGGGGGCGTATCGGCAGGCGACTTTGATTTTGTACCCAAGGTGATGCTCAGCAACGATGTAGAGATATTGTTCGGGAAGGTTGCCGTTAAACCGGGCCGTCCGACTGTTTTCGGGCTCAGGGGCAAATCCCGGATTTTCGGCCTGCCCGGGAACCCGGTCTCTTCATTTATTATTTTTGAAACAATGGTAAAGCCGCTGTTGTACGCAATGATGGATCACAGCTTTTGCAGCGGTGAAGAAGACAGGGTAATCGGAGTGGACCTTAAACGGAAAAAAGCTGACAGGACTGAGTTCAGGCCTGTCAGACGCACCCTGGACGGCATGGTCGTGCCCGTTGAATACCACGGCTCGGGGCATATACATGCCATATCTCTTGCTGACGGCCTTATGCGTATACCAAAGGGAGTTGACAACATTAAAAAGGGATCAACAGTATATGTTAGACCGGTATAACAGAAGGATAAACTACCTGCGCATTTCAGTAACCGACCGCTGCAACCTGCGGTGCAATTACTGTATGCCTGAGAACGACCCCTGCTTGCTCAGCCATGACGACATACTTTCATTTGAGGAGATACAGCAGGTTGTGGCTGTCGCAGTACCCCTTGGAATAGACAAGATAAGGCTTACGGGAGGAGAGCCCCTGGTGCGCAAGGACATTGTAAAACTAGTGGCAATGATAGCATCAGTACCGGGGGTAAAGGATCTTGGAATGACCACTAACGGCATACTGCTTGAAAAACATGCAAAAAGCCTTTCTAAAGCAGGGCTTAAGCGGGTTAACATAAGTCTCGATACCGTTGATCCTGACAAATTCAGGTCAATTACAAGGGGAGGCGATATAGGAAGGGTTTTCAGGGGTATTGATGCAGCAAAGCAAGCCGGACTTCTGCCCGTTAAGGTAAATTGTGTGGTTGAAGATAATTCAGTGGATAAGGATGCAAAAGCAGTTGCAGAATATTGCCGGAAGAATGGCCTGCAGATAAGGTATATACCAAAAATGGACCTGGGAACAGGAAAGTTCGGCATTGTTCACGGGGGTACCGGGGGTAACTGCATTCAGTGCAACCGCCTCAGGATCACAAGTGACGGAAAGGTAAAACCATGCCTGTTCAGCGACCTTGCATATGATATAAGGCAGCTTGGCATACAGAAAGCTATCCGGCAGGCCCTGTTGTCCAAGCCAGAAAGGGGAAGTGTTAACCAGGAAAATCTTTTTCACAATATCGGGGGGTGATCACTGCTCCTTCGAATATCAAAGCTCTTGACAAATGAACAGATTATCCCATACAGATGACAAGGGAAAGGCAAGGATGGTCGATGTTGGACACAAAGATCCACAGCTAAGGACCGCGGTTGCCGAAGGAGCCATTCATATGGATGAAACCACACTGAACCTTATCCGGGAGAACCAGATCAAAAAAGGTGATGTGCTTACTGTTGCAGAGATAGCAGGAATACAGGCCGCGAAAAGGACCCATGAACTGATACCCCTTTGCCACCCTCTTCAGATATCATGCGTTGAAATAGTAACAGAACCATTTTCACAAGAAGGGCAAAATGGTATTAATATAAGGGCAACAGTTAAGTGCACGGGGAAAACAGGGGTTGAGATGGAGGCCCTTAGCGCGGTCAGTGTTGCACTTCTTACGGTATATGATATGTGCAAGGCCGTTGACAAGAATATGATAATTGGAAATATCCGCCTGGCAGAAAAAAAGAAGGAATAGCTTTCAGGGTAATATACCGTTACTGAATGGCAAAAAACAGAATGCATGGAACTTAAGATAATATCGGTAAACATCTCGGAAAAGAAGGGTACCATTAAGAAACCCGTAGAGGAGATCACCCTTAACAACCTGGGGGTTATGGAAGATGCACATGCAGGTCACTGGCACAGGCAGGTGAGCCTCCTTGGAAGGGAAAGCATAAAGAGATTCTCAAAGACCGCGGGCAGGGAGATCGCCAGTGGGGAATTTGCTGAAAACCTCACCACTGAAGGTATGGAGCTGACTTTAACATCTCCTCTTGACCGTTTCAGCGGTGATAACGTAGAACTGGAGGTAACACAGATCGGCAAGGCCTGCCACGGATCGCAGTGTGCTATTTTCAGGGAAGTGGGTAACTGCGTTATGCCCAAGGAGGGAATATTTGCAAGGGTTATACGGCAGGGCTCAATAAAGCCCGGGGATATTCTCAAGTACAAACCAAAGGTGTTCCGTTTTCATGTCGTGACCATTAGCGACCGGGCAAGCAAGGGAGTATACCCCGACAGGAGCGGGCCCCGTATTATTGAAATACTCCGGCAGCATTTTGAAGGCAAGCCCAGGCAGACTGATATAAGCCACAGCACCATACCCGATGATGCCTCCAGTTTGAGTGTGTTGATAGAGAAGAGCACATATGACGAGGTAGATGTAATAATCACCACCGGTGGTACCGGTATTGGTCCCAGGGATATAACAGTTGAGACCCTCAGGCCAATGCTTGACATGGAGATACCGGGAATAATGGAAATGATCCGGGTAAAATATGGAATGGAAAAACCCAGCGTATTGCTCAGCAGGAGTATTGCGGGACTGATCGGGAACACCCTGGTATTTACCCTGCCGGGCAGTGTAAGGGCTGTAAATGAATATATGGCAGAAATACTCAAGACCATGGAGCACGCAATATATATGCGCCATGGCCTTGACATTCACTGACAGAAAAATTTTTACCTTGGCCTCAGCACCCCGTCTTCATATTTAACCACAAAGGCATCCCTTACTCCCTGGCCCCATATCCTCTGCATCTGCAGTATGGCATCCTCCAGGTTGTGGTAACGGCCTGAGATATACTTGTACCAGCCATTTATGTGGAGCTTTTCCATTTGAGTGTTGATACCGAGGTATTTCTGCGCCTCTTCAATGGACAGGTCCTCTTTTAGGGCCATAACCTGGACCGAGTAGAAGGTATCGGGCTCCCTTTCCAGCTCATCAAGCCGGTTTTCGATCATTATTACCTGGCGTGAAAGATCCTCAAAGGCACCGAACACCTCTGTTGTCCTCTGTCCAAGTTCTGCCTGGCCGTCCGTCACACTTGCCACCTCCTCCCTTAGCGAAGCAATATCTTCATCATGCTTTTGCTCAAGGGCGCTTATCTTCTGTTCGTTACTGCGGGCGCGTTCTGCTAACCGCTCAAGCCTGGATGGATCACCCGGGTACAGCACCTGTGAAGGTGGCGCCCAGTCCATTGACCTTGTATTGCGCCCGAGCCTGATAGTGATCCCTATACCGGTGTAATTGTAAAGATCCCGGCTGCTGCCCACTACCTCAGTCAGGTCCAGGCGGTCGCTGTTAATGTACCTCATAGAAGATTCAAGACCAATATCGATCCTGTCAGAGACCCTGAAGTTCATCCCAAGGCCAAACGGAATTACAAGGTGGTGGCTGAGATCCTGTGTGTTCAAAATATTGCCTGAAGAGTATTCCATCAGCTCGGTTTCATAACCAACTATCCCCGCACCGAGCATCGCATAAAAATTGAACCACTCATTTGAGCTTCTGTGGGGAGCAAACAGCTTGTTGACACTTATTCTTGCATTCAGGCCAAACTCCATTATATCCGAATCAAACCTCAGGTTTTCCTCCTGGTCTACACCTGTAAGCTGGCCATACAGGAAATTTGCCTGCAATGTAAACAGTGGAGACATGTGATAGTTCAGCCTGAACTCACCGCCCCAGGCCATCTCGTCCGAATGTGGCAGGATCTCATTCTCCTTGACATCTGTAAAAGGCGTCATTAAACCCCCGCTGAAGCCAAAAGAGAACCTGTTATAGGTAAGCTCTTCATCCAAAATATCCGGAGCCGTATCAGCATCATCCCCGGCAAGACCCAGGGCCGGGGTAAATAACAATGCCAGTAATATGGCAACAGAAGCTGATATTGATCTGAAATTATCCATGGCAATAGGTTTTGAATATCCTGTTTATGTACTCGGTTATACTTAAAAACCGGATAAAGGTTACGTTTTGCAGTCTGTTTTGGTTACATCCCCCTAGAACAAACCGGTGATATTTCCTTCATTGTCAATATCGATCTTTTCGGCAGAGGGTGTTGATGGCAGTCCGGGCATTCGCATTATGGTCCCGGCTATTGGCACCAAAAAGCCGGCACCTGCCGCAATCTCAAACTCCCTTATCTTTACAGCAAAACCTTCCTGCCGGCCTTTTTTAGAGGGCACATCTGAGAGAGATTTCTGCGTTTTTGCAACACATACAGGCAGTTTGTCCAGGCCTATTTTCTCCAGCTGTTCTATCTGGGATTTAGCCTTTGTAGTGTATTCAACATGGCTGGCGCCATAGAGCATAGTAGCAATGGTGTCCAGTTTTTTCTCGATTCCCCAGTTGAATTCATAAATGGGCTTAAAACAGGTCTTGCAGCTCTCTGCTGCATCCTTTACCATTCCGGCAAGTTCAACGGCTCCCTCACCGCCTTTCTCCCATCCCTCGTAAACAGCAACCCTTACACCGAGTTCACCGCAACGTTTTTTCACAATATCTATCTCCTCATCGGTATCGGTATAGAACTTGTTTATAGCCACAACCGGATCAATCTTAAAATGTCTTATATTCTCAATATGTTTTTCCAGGTTGGCAAGGCCTTTTGAAACTGCTTCAGTATCTGGTTCCTTAAGTCCGGCAAGCTTTGCACCTCCGTGGTACTTAAGGGCCCTGACAGTGGCTACTATAACAGATGCATTCGGTGTAAGGCCACCATACTGGCACTTGATATCCAGGAATTTCTCCGCACCCAGCTCTGAAGCAAATCCTGCCTCCGTAACGACATAATCCGAAAAAGTAAGGCCCATTTTGGTTCCGATCAGGGTATTTGTTCCCTGGGCGATATTTGCAAAAGGTCCCCCATGCACTATTGCGGGATTACCTTCAAGGGTCTGTACAAGGTTCGGCATGATAGCGTATTTCATAAGGGCTGCCATTGCCCCCTGTGCATTTATTTCCCTTGCATAAACCGGTTCATCATCATATGTAAAACCAACCAGGATGTTACCGAACTTCTCCTTCAGGTCCTCCAGGTCTTTGGCAAGGCACAATGCGGCCATGACCTCTGAGGCTGCAGTTATATCAAAGCCGGTTTCCCTGGGCACCCCCTGTGTAGGTCCTCCCAGGCCGATCACTATGTCCCTCAGCGCCCTGTCATTCATGTCCACGACCCGCTTCCATGTTATCTTTCGGGGATCCAGGTTCAGATTGTTTTTTTGGCTGTGAAGGTGGTTGTCGATCAAAGCCGACAGCAGGTTATGGGTTTTTTCAACGGCTGCGAGATCACCGGTAAAATGCAGGTTTATATCTTCCATGGGTATGACCTGTGCCTTGCCACCACCGGCTGCACCGCCCTTTATACCGAAAACGGGTCCCAGGGAGGGTTCCCGTATAACAACCGTTGTCTTTATCCCCAGGCGGTTAAGGCCTTCAGACAGGCCAATTGAGGTTGTCGTTTTGCCTTCACCCGCGGGGGTGGGTGTCATGGCCGTTACCAGTACCAACTTTTTCTTTTTGACCTCATCGTCATCAATTAAGTTGAGAGGCAGTTTAGCCATATACTTTCCATACATATAAAGATCTTTCTCACTTAGACCAAGTTTTGCGGCAATTTCCGTTATAGGGCGCATATCAGCGGCCTTGGCAATCTCAAGATCGGTTTTCATGTCAATAGGTTTTTGTTTCAATTACAAATAGCTTTATATATCAAATTCAACGATAATATCTAAGCTTTTGTTTATACATGCCTTAAATAAGGCTTACATAAATATATCGACCCCGAACCGGAAAAAGGGGTTGTCGAAGTAAACGTGGCTGTTCTCGTTGAGGTTATACAGCAGCAACAGGTTAATTGTAAGGCGTTCCGACATTCTCAGGCCGTAACCAGCCCCCAGGAAGTAATTGTTCTCGCTGACTGTGGCACGTTCGTCAGGATCCATGACCTGGTTAAAAGGGGACAGCCTTGTCTTAAGCCTTAACCGCTCATACTCCGTGTGCAGGAAAAACCCCGAGTATACATTGAAACGGGCAAAGGCATTGGCACCGTAAACATGTGAGGAATAGGAGGTGCCCAAAAGGTTATCGTTTGTGTACTGGTAGATGCCACCAGCCCCCACTGAAAAATTATTGGTGACCAAAAACCCGGCATGAAGGTTCAGGCTTATTGCCGTAAACGTTCCAAACTGCATACCCAGGAACCCTCCAAAGAAAATCCTCTCCCGGATTGTCATATTGCGGACATCCCTGTCGGATAAATTCAATAACAGTGGGTCTGAAGCATTATCCTGCTCTGCAGTCGTAAAAGACTGGATGTCATAAGTTGTTCCGGAAAATATTTGATTGCCGAAATTGCCGGCAGTAAGTCCGTATGTCATACCGGACAAAAACAACATCAGAATAGCCAGGCTTATACCTGCAAAAAGGCGTGAACCTCTTTGTTCGGTTTCAACAAAAAAAGTCTCTTTCACTCTATGCGTGTAATTGCAAATATGTTCCATCTGTGTTAAATTAACCGGTCAACTCTGCAAAGCCGGCAGACTCAGCCATTGCCTTTGCCTTTAGCAGGCACTCCCCATACTCCTTTTCAGGGTCAGAACCTGCAGTAATCGCACTTCCTGCCATAAACGAAAGATAACTGTTTTTTTTGTTATAAAGAATACTTCTTATGACAACATTAAGGTCAAAGTCCTTTTCCGGGCTTATATAGCCGACCGATCCCGAATACAAACCCCTCATGGTATCCTCATAGTGGTCTATAAGACCCATTGCACTGTATTTCGGCGCTCCTGTCATGGACCCCATGGGGAATGCATGCCTGATAGCATCAAGGAAGTCGTAATCGCTGCCAAGCGTGGATGTAACTGTTGATATCATATGGTGGAGCTGCCTGAAAGAGTATATTCCAAACAGCTCCTCAACTTTAACACTACCCTTGAGGGCAGTGCGTGAAAGGTCATTTCTGACAAGGTCAACGATCATTACATTCTCACTTCTCTCCTTGGGATCATGATAGAGTTTTTCCCTGAGCAGGCTGTCATGTAAAGGATCCCTGCCCCTCGGGCAGGTTCCTTTGACCGGCTGGGATATTATCCTGGAACCTGACTTTTTCATAAAACGTTCAGGACTGGCGCTCATAAGGTATTTATCCCCGAGCCTGTAGAAGCAGGAGAAGGGAGGTAGTGAGATGTCATTGAGCCGTTGATAAACCTGAAGCGGGTCGGCTGATGCCTTTTCCGAGTAAAACTCAATGCAGTAGTTCATCTCATAAATGTCACCAGCCTGGATGTGAGCCTTAATGTCCTTTACATTACTGATATATCTTTCCCTGCCTACCCTGTTGACCATTTTCCCGGGAGCTGCATTGGTACCTTTGTTAAAAGATCCTTTGGCCCGCTGTTGTATCACACCGGAAATATCAGCAAAAACACCGGAAGGCTCGGGCCATGAACCATCACCTGCAAGTGTTCCTATCATTATCTCGTACTCTCCGGCAGGATATATCATAATACCAGGCCTGAAAAAATGGCACAGCGGCATCCCAATATGATCAGGGTTCGAGGAGTTTAGTCTTTCAAGCTGGTTCTTAAGTTCGTAGCTGAAAAAACCAAACAACCAGTCTTTGTGCTCATTGCTGAATTCTCTCAGCTCCCTGAAAACATTACCCGGGGCCCCTTTATATTCAGCATCGTAACCAACACCGAATATCCACGGGAACCTTGAATACCTGTCATGCATGTAGTCGTTTGAGTTCAGGAACGCAAATGTGTCGGCGCTCCGGTCTGCCCAGGCGAGCAGCCCAGGCAGAATATCCGATACCGGCCTGCCTATCCTGAAGCTGTCAAAAATCCTGAATGCCATTATTTACCGGTGCTTTAAGATGCAAATATACTTTATTGGACTTTCTCTTTGATCCTATAAATATAAATTTTACATTTGGACAGTATACATATTTCAAATCAAAGCAGTTGAGGAGACCATAAAATGAACACACCGAACAAAACACTTGCAATGATCCTAACCGGCCTGGCGCTGGTTGTTTTCACTATTTCCGGTACATCCGCACAGTATGCCGACCCCAGGGCCGCTGAGATAATAGAAACGGCCTGGCAGGAGTATGAAAGGTCTATAGAGAATATAGATGATTATGTGGTTGAAACCGACCTGTTCACAATTTACTACAAGAAGGTTTACGAAAATGGCAGGCCATATTTCAGGGCACGCACCGAAACCGATATTTTCGGCGGCCTTGAATCCACCACAACAACATCGGATGCCGATATGTTCACCCCTGACACATATGATATGCTGAAGCGCAATGCAAGGTACGAAGGAAGGGAGGATGTTGAAGGTTTTCAGGTACACGTGCTGTACGTCGAAAGGATAGAGGGCATGTTCCCTGATGCTGAAGACATCCTTGAAGAGGGCCTGGAAGAGATGAGGGTTTATATTGATACAGACGACTGGGTGATCAGGAAAATATCATACCTGGCCGAAGCTGAAGTTGAAGAGGGGGAACTGAGGCAGATCGAACCGGAGATCATGTTCAGGGATTACCGGCGCATTGAGGGTATGATGATAGCATTTGAGACAACAACCGTGGTCACCGGCCTGAGCGCCTCCCTTACCGATGAGGAGAGGAGAGAGGCTGAGGAGAGCCTCAGGGAGATGGAAAGGGAACTGGAGCAGATGTCGGAACAGGAAAGAGGTATGGTGGAACGAATTTTGGGCAACCGGATGGAGAGCTTCAGGGAGATGCTTGAACAGGACAGGTTTGAGTTCACGGTAAGGGTGAACGAAGTAAGGGTAAACACAGGGTTAGAGTAGGAAAGCCTATTTTGCAAACCGGTTCAAAATGCCTTCTGCCCAGGAGTTCAGCTCGGGAGATACCCGCATCAGCCATACGGGGGTAATAAACATTGCCAGTGTGACCAATGACCTCAGCGGAACATCCAGGTAGACATTTGGCAG
>PWNY01000433.1 GCA_003557805.1 Bacteroidales bacterium
TGCTTTATGTCTATCTTGTATGTTGGAATCCCAGTCCCTCAAAGATCGTTTCCCCCGTTTGGGGAGGGCAAAGATACAAACTATTTTTTATTCAAAACAAAACTTTTTTGAAAATCTTTGCCAGTTTTTATTCTTTTTCGCTTTTAGCGGTCGTTTCCGCGCAGAATAAATCTGAAGCGAACTGCAAAGTTACACAGAATTTTCTGCCCGGACCTACTAAGTTACGAAAAAATCAAAATAAATCCACACTACGCTGAACAAATCTTGTCAGTTTTTCTCCCTTTAGAAGGTTCTTTGCCAGCATTGAAAGGTCAATAAGCTGGTTGATCTTCTTGTCCCGCAGTTCACCGTTCTCTTCCTCCAGCAGCCTGCCAATAAGCGGGTGGTTGCTGTTTACCACAAGCATATAGCTGTCAGGAAGTGAGCCCATATAGCTCATTCCCCCCAGTGCCGACATATCCTTCATGCGGCGCATGAACTCGGGCTGGGTTATCACCATGGGCTGGTCAGCCTCACTGAGGTTCTCAAATGACACCTGGAACTTTTCCTTTTCAAGATGTTTCTATATCATCGGCTTAAGCTTATCCTTCTGCTCCTGGCTGAGCTTGGAGGGCATCTCCTCCTCTTTCTTTATAAGCCTGTCAGCAACTTCTGCATCCACGCGGACAAATGAAACATTCTCCTGCTCACTTTCAAGCATATTGACAAAATGGGGGTCAATGGGAGTGTCAAACACAAGCACATCATAACCCTTCTCCTTTGCTGCTTCAACAGCCGAGTGCTGTTCTTCCGGGTTGGTGGAATATATATGTACCACCTTTTTATCCTTGTCGGTCTGAAGACTCTTTATGTGGTCACGGTACTCGTCAATCGTGAAGTACTTCCCTTCGGTATTCTTGAAAAGGCAGAACTTTTTTGCCCGCTCCCGGAACTTGTCGTCAGATATCATGCCATATTCAATGAATACCTTGATATCATCCCACTTCTTCTCATAATCCTCCCGGTTGCCCTTGAATATCTCCTCAAGCTTGTCAGCCACCTTCTTAGCAATATGGCTGCTTATCTTTTTTACACTGGAATCGCTCTGCAAAAAGCTACGTGATACATTCAGGGGAATATCCGGGGAGTCGATCACACCATGCAAAAGCGTAAGAAAGTCGGGCACTATGCCTTCTACCGAGTCGGTTACAAATACCTGGTTGCAATACAGCTGTATCTTGTCCCTTTGCACCTCAAAGTTCTGTTTCACCTTCGGGAAGTACAGTATCCCTGTCAGGTTGAAAGGGTAATCAACGTTCAGGTGTATGTTGAACAGGGGCTCTTCAAAACTCATCGGGTATAACTCCCGGTAAAATGCCTTGTAGTCCTCATCCTTGAGTTCAGCCGGTTTTCTTGTCCAGGCAGGTTTTGTGTTGTTTATTATACGGGGGGTTTCAACAGTAACCTCCTTCTCCTCCCCCTTATCGTCCTTTTCCTTTTTGGTCTCCTTCTCTGTACCAAACACTATTTCAACCGGCAGGAACTTGCAGTATTTCTTTAGCAGCTCAAGAATCCTCGGCTCTTCGAGGAACTCAAGGGAGTCATCGGCAATATGCAGCACTACATCGGTACCCCTGGACCGCTTTGGTTTTTCCTCAATGGAAAACTCCGGCGTACCTTCACAGCTCCACAAAACCCCCTTACTGCCCTTTTTGTAAGAACGGGTATGCAGCTCAACCTTTGAAGCTACCATAAATGAGGAGTAGAACCCAAGACCGAAATGGCCAATTATGGGATTGGTCTCCGATTCACTCTTGTATTTGCTGACCCACTCCTCGGCGCTTGAAAAGGCTATCTGGTTAATGAACCGGTCCACCTCTTCGGCTGTCATTCCGATACCCTTGTCACTGACTGTGATAGTCTTGGCCTTCTTGTCAAGCTTTACCTCTATTTGGAGATCCCCCAGCTCGCCCCTGAACTCTCCCTTTGAAGAGATTGTCTTTAGCTTTTGAGTGGCATCAACTGCGTTTGATATCAGTTCGCGAAGAAATATCTCATGGTCCGAGTAGAGGAACTTCTTGATTATCGGAAAAATGTTCTCAGTCTGAACGTTAATCTTACCTTTCTGCATATTGAGTCTGTTTTTTCAAATAATACTGATTTACCAGCCCCTTTAAAACAAAGCCCGTGCCAGCTGCAACTAACTGCCAAATTGTCTTGTATGTGAACGCCCCCCTGTTATTGTTCAGTAAAAAAGAATTGTTAGTTTTACGCCAATTATTCAATTGACTGCAAACCGCCATGAGATCCTTTGTTCGCATATTAATACTATTAAGTATTGCCCAGATTTACGGACATAAGCTGGTAACGGCCCAGGTTTCCTTTGGTGATGCCAGGCTAATAAATGATGACTGGAGCTTCAGCAGGGGGGATCACCCTCAGGCTGCCCAGCCTGAATTTGACGACTCCGGCTGGAGGCGGCTTAACCTGCCGCATGACTGGAGCGTTGAGGGTCCATACAGCCCCCACCTGGCAAGCTGCACGGGGTATCTGCCCGGAGGTGTCGGCTGGTACCGGAAATCCCTTGAGATACCCGGAAAAATTACCGGGGAGAGGGTTTATATCTACTTCGAGGGTATTTACCGGGACGGAGAGGTGTTTATAAACGGGCACTCCCTGGGGATGAGACCCAACGGTTACATATCATATATGTACGATCTCACCCCTTATATTGACCCGGGCGGTGAAAACACAATTGCAGTAAGGGTAGATCACAGCCAGTATGCTGACTCAAGGTGGTATACCGGTTCGGGTATATACAGGAATGTATATCTGGTTTTTGCAGGCCCGGTGCATATTGACCAGTGGGGTGTATATTACACAACCCCGGAGGTTGGCCGTGAGAGTGCCAGGGTAGATGTTGAAACAAGCGTGATCAACAATAGCGCAAGCAGGGCTCAGGTAAGTGTGGTACAGCAGGTATGGGAAAGGGACGGTGACCTGCTGGCAGAGAACAGCAGCCCGCTGGGCATCCGCCCCGGGCTGGCCAACTCCCTTGACCAAAGCCTGGAGCTGGATAATCCACGTTTATGGTCGCCTGACGACCCATACCTTTATGAGCTGGTCACCTTGATATACAATGACCAGGAGCTTATCGACAAAACCACAACACCCCTGGGGATCCGTACATTCAGTTTTGACCCGGGGCAGGGTTTCTTTCTTAACGGAGAGAATATGAAGGTAAAGGGTGTATGCCTTCACCATGATGCCGGCAGCCTTGGGGCAGCAGTACCCAGGGAGGTGTGGGAACGAAGGCTGAAAACACTAAGGGATAAAGGCACAAACGCTATCAGGACAAGCCATAACCCCCAGGCGCCTGATCTTTATGAGCTGTGCAACGAACTGGGCTTTCTGGTTATCAACGAGGCATTCGATGAGTGGGAGTACCCCAAAAAGAAATGGATAGAGGGCTGGAATGTTGGTACACCGGGCTTCCAGGGCCACGCTGAATTCTTTGAAGAGTGGGCGGAGAAAGACCTTCGCGACATGATACTGCGAGACCGGAACCACCCAAGTGTATTTATGTGGAGCATAGGGAACGAGGTGGATTACCCCAATGACCCCTACTCACATCCCGTGCTGGACCAGGAGGGCATAAACCAGCACCATGTCTGGGGTTACCAGCCTGACCAGCCCAATGCAGAAAGACTGGGCGACATAGCAAAAAGGCTTGCCGCGGTGGTAAGGGAATATGACCCGGGCAGGCCGGTAACGGCAGGCCTTGCAGGGCCAGTGATGTCAAACCATACCGGCTACCCCTCGGCCCTGGACGTGGTTGGTTATAACTATTCGGAGCACAGGTATGAAACCGACCATGAAGAATATCCTGACAGGATACTTTACGGAAGTGAGACCGGACGGGGCATGGGACCCTGGAA
>PWNY01000291.1 GCA_003557805.1 Bacteroidales bacterium
CAGATTCTGTGCATTTTAGGCGAATATACCCGCTCTCGATCTTTCTGATGTCCATTAACTGGTTTATAAGCCTTAGGAGCCTGTCGGCATTCTTGTTTATAAGCTCCAGACTTTTCTTGAGCTCAGGGTTAACCGATATACTTTTGTTGCTCATCAGCTGCTCAAGAGGTGATATTATAAGACTGAGTGTAGTTCTGAACTCGTGTGAAATGTTGGTAAAGAAGTTAAGCTGCTGCTGATTTATCTGGTTTACTTTTTGGTGAAGCCTTGATAACTTGTCTCTTTGAGCCTGTATCTTTATATTCTTGTTCTCAAGCTGCCTTTTCTGCTCCTCGATCTGAAGTTTTCTGTTCTCAAGCTGGAAAAGAGATTCATTGAGGTATTTTGCCTGACCTATTAGTTTTTCCTTTTGTGCCTCTATCTGTGATGTCCTTATTCTTACCTTCTTTTCGAGGATTTGCTTTTGAAGCCTTATGATAAACAGAGTATACTTGTTGTAGGTTATTATTGCACCGGCCAGAAGAAGTATCATAAGGCCAATAAACCATACGCTTGTGTAAAATGGAGGAATAATGTTTATTTCAATGGATGAGTAATCATCGTTCCAGTTTCCGTGGTTATCGGTAGCCTTTACCTTTAGAACATAATTACCACCGGGCAGATTCATATAAGAGGCGTACCTTCTGTTTGCATCAACATAATTCCAATCCTGGTCAAAACCTTCGAGCTTATAGGCATATTTTACTTTGTTGGGCTGGTCATACAGCAGGGCAGAAAAACCAACGGAGAATTCCCTTACCATGTAAGACATATCTATATTCTCAGTTTGAATTACTGAGTTTTCCAGCAGTACCTTGTCATTATACCTGGCACCAAGCTCAACAGGTTTGCCGTCTAAAAGGAAATCCGTGAAGACTATATTTGGATGTACCATCCTCTCCTTGATGCTGTCGGGGTAAAATGTGTTAAGGCCATTGGTACCCCCGAAATAGAGCTTGCCGCTTTTGTTCTTATGACAGGCTGTCCAGTAATACTGGTTGTTCTTAAGGCCATCGGAGGTATAATAGTTTTTAAAGCTCCTTTCTAAGACGCTGAAGCGTGAAAGGCCGTAATCTGTACTGATCCACATGTTTCCGGAATTATCTCCCAGAATGCCAAACACTACATTGTTGGTAAGGCCATCAGACTGGTTGAAGTTTTCAAACCGGTAAAACTCCTTGAAGTTATTAGATTCTTCCAGCCTGCAGATACCATTACCGTAAGTTCCGAACCACATATCACCCGATATATCCATGTGGATATAGGTTATGAAGTTTGAGGCAATGCTGTATGGATCGTCCGGGTCACTAAGAAATTGGATAACCTCATTTTTTTCAGGGTCAATTTTGCCCCTGTCATGAGATTGGATTTTGTATAATCCGTAACTGGTGCCTACCCAGAGATTATCCTCAGAATCAAATTCAATAAAGCCTATTCCGCTAATTGTCCTGTTGTGTTCCCTTTCAGGGAAGTTATCTATCTTGCCTGTAGATAGTTCAATTCGGGCAAGCCCCTCACGTGTTCCCACCCAAAGATACCCGAATTTATCCTCAGCCAGGGAAGAGATGAAGTAATCAGGCAGGTTTTGCGGTGTACCCGGATCTACCGGGAAGTGGTGAAAGTTGCCCGAATCAATACTGTCCCTATCAAGCCGGTGTAGACCACCTCCCCAAGTTCCGACATAGATATTGCCGTCTGAGGCCCTGGTAACTGCAGAAACAAAATTGTTTTCCAGTGAGGCCGGATCTGACTGATCATATATATAGTGACTGAAAGTTCCTTTCTGTTTATTGTAACGATTCAATCCGCCGCCCGCAGTTCCTATCCAGATATAGTTATTGTCCTCAAAAACAGAGTTAACAGTATTATGATTAAGGCCTCTTTGCTGGTCCGTTTTTTTCTCAAAGAAGGAAAACTGGTTCTGAAGTACATTATAGCGGTTTACACCACCATTCTCGGTTCCTATCCATACATTGCCCTGGCTGTCAGACAGAAGGCAACTTACGAAGATATTGTTAAGGCCGATGTTGTTTCCTGCCTGCCTTGTGTTACTGAAAGTACCTGTTGTTTCATTGTAAACCGAGATACCACCAAGTGTCCCGATGATCAGGTTCCCGTCAATATCTTCTGTTATGGCTCTTATTACATTATGTGATATGCTTTCAGGACTATTTGGCAGGTGGTGAAAAACAGTTATTTCACCGCTGTCATGGTCTATCCTGTTTAAACCGTAATAGGTGCCAACCCAAATGTTGCCGTATTTATCCTCATAAACGGTATTTACAGTATTGTGGGAAATACTTTCATCTTCATTAGTATAGTGGTGAAACTTACCCGTTTCACCATCATACATATTCAGTCCGTTATTGGTACCTATCCATATCAAACCCCTGCTGTCTTCGAATATGCAGTTAATATGACTGCCTGTCAGTCTGCCTCCGCGCTCTGCTCCGGTGAATCTGTTTATTGGTCTTATTGCCCCCCTTGAGTCAAGTACGCTCACTACGTCAATACCTGAATCTGTTCCTATCCAGATGTTGTCGCTGCTGTCCCTTTTAAGTGCATTGATGTGTCCGGAAATAATTGATTCATAAGACCTGGTGCCACTGTCAAGTGTTATTGTCTTGTCAAGTTCGTAGATGTAAAGGTTTAGTCCATTATCGGTTCCAATCCAGATATTACCGAAGCTGTCCTCTTCAAGTGCATAGATAAAATTACTCGATATTGCCGTTTTTGTTTCACCCCGCTTAAAAACTGTAAAGTTGTAACCGTCAAAACGGTTAAGCCCGTTCCATGTGCCGAACCACATAAAGCCATTACTGTCCTTTAACATGCAGTGCACAAGGTTTTGTGAAAGGCCGTCATCTATTGTGTAGTAAGAAAAGAGGGTTGTTTTTTGCTGCGCCAATGAATAGCCACACTGCATTGTTATCAAAATCAGGGAGATCAAAACCTTTAACAGCGACTTATGTAAGTTGGGCCTCATTACTATATATTTTGGGCGAATACGTACCGTTCCCATATAGGTAAGTCTGCTGAATTCATTGCAGAATGGTTTCACCCTGTGAATTTAACGTTAATTTTTTTAACAAGCAATAATTTTTGAAACTATTAAATACAGAGAGTTTACCTTGTTATTCTGTCCAAAATATGCTATTCATAAAATAAGCCCTCTTGTTAATTTACTATATTTGTTAAGGCGGTGAATGTGGCATGGATCAGCATTACCGGCAGGCTGAAGTTTTGGTGTTTGTTAGCTGCCCGATAGCAATATTGATTAATATGGGTAAATTAAGTGAAATCAAAGATACAATATGCGCTCCGGCAACACCTCCCGGCATTTCTGCCATTGCAGTTGTGCGCCTCAGCGGCCCTGAGAGTTTTGAAATTGCAGGGTCAGTTTTCAGACCGAAAAAAAAAGGGCTGGATCTGCTTGGGGCGGAGCCCCGTGTGATGACCCTGGGTGTTATAAAAGACGGAGATGAGGAAGTGGATGAAGTCATGCTTGCCAGGTTTCCCGGCCCGGACAGTTATACTGCTGAGGATATGGTTGAGATTTACTGTCACGGATCACCATATATACAGCAAAGTATAATCAGGCTTTTGATTGACTGCGGAGCAAGAATGGCCGGACCCGGGGAGTTTACACAGCGTGCGTTCCTAAATGGGAGGATGGACCTATCGCAGGCTGAGGCAGTTGCGGATCTCATTGCTTCCAACTCTGAAGCTTCGCGAAAAATGGCCTTTAGGCAGATGAGGGGCCATTTCTCCAAAAGGATAGGGGATTTGCGCAGCAAACTTGTCGAATTCTCCTCACTTATTGAGCTCGAACTCGATTTCAGTGAAGAGGATGTTGAGTTTGCTGACAGG
>PWNY01000427.1 GCA_003557805.1 Bacteroidales bacterium
ACCACATAAAACAACCAAAACAATGGACAAAAAGGATGAAGCAGTACCCGTTCAGGTTTTTGCAGGTACACAATGGGAAACCACCATGCTGAAAAACCTGCTTGAGGATGCCGGTATTGAGGCATTCCTTAAGGATGAATATATGGGAACGATCTACCCATGGTTTACAAATCCTGGTGGGGTGGATCCAATAAAGGTGTTTGTCTCGAGCAAAGACCTGGAGGAAGCTCATAGGTTTGTTGAGGAGTAGAAAAAGAAATCCTCAAAGGATTAAATGGGGCCATACTCTACATGGCCCGTAACTGCAAGGCTCTTATAATCCCATCATGCAGAAAAAGGATACTGTTGTTAAATCTGTTTATACGGAGTGTTTATGATCAGCCTGGAGCGGCATTATGATAATATGTACCAACAGGCGGTTAAAAAGTTTAGAAACGGATGGTACAAGGCAGATGACCTGATCGACTCCGCGGCAGATGACAGGTTTGGGCTGACACTTGTAATAAGGCCGCCACAAAGGATCACAAACGAGATCAGCAAGGTACTTGAAAGGATATACAGGGTTGAACCCGGGCAGTATTTCTACCCTGAATCCGACATGCACATTACCGTTACATCCATTATATCTTGCGTTGAAGGTTTTAGCCTGGTGCAAATAGATGCAGAGAAATACATCAGTGTTATTAAAGATTGCCTCAGAGGATTTTCAGCTTTTAACCTGGAGCTAAGAGGAATTACAGCATCACCTGAATGTTTGATGGTACAGGGGTTTCCAGGTGACGGTCAATTAAATCAATTGCGTGATAAACTCAAAGAAAGCTTTAACAACTCTGGACTGTTGCATTCAATAGATAAGCGTTATACCATCCGTACTGCCCATTCGACAATATTCAGGATAAAAAATGACTTAAAAAACCAAAAGTGCTTTATTGAAACAATTAATAAGTACAGGGATCATGAGTTCGGGAAATTTTCCGCAGGCAGGATGGAACTGGTGTATAATGACTGGTATCATCGTAAAAAGAGTTTAGAGAGACTGTATGAATTCCCCTTGAAAAACCACACTGGCTAATTTATTCGTGTTAGCAGCTGTAAGATGAAGGGGATGAAAATGATAACCTCTGTTAGATCCTCGATATTTTGATTTTAAATATATTTCAGGGCTGATTCGATAAACCAGGGCTAAACTTTATTATTTTTATCAAGCTATAAGTATGCTGTAATTCAATAAAACACAAAGAAAATGGAAATTGTCGAATTAAGGCAACGCGACAATATTGACAGGAACTCAAAGGCAGGAAAGGCATACATGCAGTTTAAAAAGCTGATTGGCGAGCTGGGGAAAAGGGAACTGCCCGATAATATTATTGTATACCTCAATGGTGAGATAAACAATCTAAACTCCAGCCCGGATGATGAAGACCGCCTGAAAAAAATAATTGATAAGACTAAAGACAAGGTCATAAGGAAAATTGAGAAGGAGCTTAAGCTTGTGCCCAAGAACTACTATCGCAACCTTTGGCTTGCACTTGGAATGGCCGCCTTTGGCATTCCAATCGGCGTTGCTCTTGGAATCAGTCTTGGTAATATTGCCTTTTTGGGTATCGGGCTGCCGCTCGGAATTGGAGTAGGACTGGCAATGGGTGAGGGGCTCGATAAAAAAGCAAAGGATGAAGGCAGGCAAATTGATATTGAATAACCCTCCTTTCTGTAATAATCAATGGCCCTGGACTCATCCTGCATCTTAATAGAAGTGTTTCAGAAAATGTATTGCAGAAGCTGTTTATAGTATGTTATTGGCACAGATATTTTTTCAGGCAAAAGCCGCTAAGGGTTTTAGGTAAATTGCATGTATTGGTTTAATTGTAACCGGATAATTAAAAAACTCTAGTTTTGGACATAAAATTAAAAGAAGCAGGTAGTCAGGATATTGAACAATTGCAGCAAATCGGCAGGCAGACCTTCTATGAGACCTTTATAGAGTGGAACACAGAAGAGAATGTGCGAATGTATATTGACGAGAGCTTTGCCACTGAAAGGCTTGCTGCCGAGTTAAAAGATACAAACTCTGAATTCTGGCTCGCAGCTGATAATGGCAGGGTTATCGGTTATCTGAAGGTAAACTCCGGCCATGCACAGACAGAGTTGCAGGATGACAGGGCCATTGAGATAGAGAGGATTTACGTATTAAAGGAATACCAGGGAAAGGGCGTGGCCCAGTTGCTTTATAATAAGGCTATCCAGATAGCAACAATTAAAGAGGCCGAGTATGTGTGGCTGGGTGTCTGGGAGAACAACCTGAGAGCGATAAATTTTTACAGGAAAAACGGCTTTTTTGTTTTTGACGAACATCCTTTCAGGATGGGTAAAGAGGTTCAGACCGACCTTATGATGAAGCTGCCCCTGGATAGCTAATGCCGGCAGTGTTGTCAATAGCCATAATGGCAGTGTTTTGGGAAGTTGGAGAAAAGCAGGTAAGCGGTTGAAAACCGGATAACATAAAGAAACGTGCTTTATAGGTAGAAAGAAAAGAAAAGGATTGTCTCCTGTTTGCCAAGACCCCGGGTCCTTGCAATGAGCCTGCCAGATCTGTCATACACCCTGTCGCCCTGTATGCGCCCCACCAAACGCCCCCTGCCGTCATACAGCCTTCCGCTGTCAGTGCGCCCTATGTTGCGTCCTGAGCCGTCATATATCCTGTTGTTATCTACCCTTCCTACAAGCCGCCCCCTGCCGTCATACACCCTTTTGCCATCAACCCTGCCGATTAACCTGCCTCTGCCGTCATAGTACCTGTTCCCGTCAACCCTTCCTGTCAGTCTTCCTGAGCCGTCGTAGATCCTCTGAGGCTTTGCTTCCGAAGGCATCAGCAGTATCAGTAGCAGGGCAATAAATATGGCCGGAATACGCATGCTTTTTAATGAGTTTACCAAATGTTGCTTTTATAAATATATGAAATTCCCTGGTTTTGAGGCTTTCTGCCTCCGGCCAATATTGGTTTTTTAATAGTATTGATACATGTTTTCCCTCAAGGTAAAACCTGTAAAAGCATTACTGGCAAAGGTTTTATTTTTGCCAGCAGATGTTATCAACTTTTCTTGTAACTTGCAGGGGAGATTGCCTCAACCATGGTATGGTTATCCCAGTTAAACAATCAATAAACAGAGCTCCAATGAAACCAATCTTATTAATTATTGCCCTTTTGGCAGCGGTTCAGTTCAGTTGTTCTAGGATAGAAAACCAGGTGGTAATTACAGGGCAGTTTTCCGGAGACATACCTGATAGTTTCAGGCATACCTTACCTGTTAATTCAACTTCATACGAGGGTTTTTACGGGAGTGTGACACCTGATACATCGGGCAACTTTAAGGTAATGATCGATACTGACAGGCCGGCCTTAATTAACTTCCTTTACCTTGGCTCTCCATCCCTTATAATTGAACCCGGTAATCATTATGAGATCACCCTTGCTCTTAAACCTGATGGAAGTCTTGAGCTAGGTGGTGACCTGTCCAGGGCCCAGGAGGTTTATTCCGCATTGCCGCACCAGCATCCTATGTCATGTCTATATTCATACGGTGAAGAGTTTACAAACTACCATTCAATCAAACAGAACCTGACAGATGATATGCAGAAAGAGATCTCGCTGCTTAATGACCTGTATGACCAGGGTCTTATCACTGAGCAGGTCCTTGATTTGCTGGTAACGGACAGGCGGATATACTATCATACGGCAATGTCGGTGCTTGCCTCCCGCAATAACCTGCATTACATGTCAGAGGATGGCAAGGTGCCCGATGAGGTTTTTGAGCTGTGGAAAGAGGCTGCATATGGGGTGCCCAGGTCCGGGGACTTCTTCCTTAGCTCCTTTTATTCATGGTATTATCTTCAGATGTGTTTCTTTTACAATACATACACCACATTTGATTTTGACGATTTCAATCAGCTTCGTGCCAGAAGGCGTGCCGGGGGTACCATCCATTCACATAATATCGAGCTGGCCGGTGAGTATATGGAAGGGGATGTCCTTGAGTTTTTTGTAGCCGGCAGCTTTTATTATCAGCATATGAGGCGTGAATATGACAAAGATATGGTCATGCTGTTCGAGCAGTTTAAGGGGGACTTCCCTCAAAGCAGGTATATTCCATTTGTTGAGACAACCCTGGAAGAGATGGTTGAAAGGCAAAATGAAATGAACTAAAAAGATTAAATGCATAAAAAAAGAAGTAGTCATGAATGATAAGATCACCTGTCCGAACTGTGGACACAGTTTTGACGTGGAACAGGCCCTTTCAGGGAAGCTTGAGGCTCACTTCAGAGCAGAATATGAGAGGAAAATCGCCGAACAGGCCGAAAAGTTCAACCTGGAAAAAAAGAAGATCGAACAAGAGCGTAACAGGTTGAACGAACAAAAGGAAAAGCAGGAAGAGCTTGTAAAGGCTGAGCTTGCAAGGGCCATTGAGCAGGAGAGGAGAAAAATTGAGAAATCGGCCCTTGAGAGCTATGAAGAAAAGATCAGGTCCCTCCAGGAGGAGAACGAAAAACGGAAATCAGAGAACAAGGCCCTGCGTGAAAAAGAGGTGGCCCTTTTGAAACAGGAAGCGGCACTTAAGGAAAAACAGGAGGAGTTGAACCTTGAAGCCGAAAAACTGCTTCTGAAAAAACAGAAGGAAATCGAGGAGAAGGCAAGGGCCAGGGAGAGGGAGAGCTTCGAGCTGGAGAAGATCAGGCTCTTAAAGCAGATCGAGGATAATAAAAAGCTGGCCGAGGAGATGAAGAGAAAGGCCGAACAGGGTTCAATGCAGCTTCAGGGGGAGGTTCAGGAGCTTGCGATTGAAGAGTTACTGGGCAGGCTATACCCCTTCGATAGGATCGAGGAGGTACCCAAGGGTGTGCGTGGAGCGGACTGCATACAGACAGTCATTAACAATATGCAGCAGGAGTGTGGCTCAATAGTATATGAAAGCAAGCGGACAAAGAACTTTGCAAAAGACTGGATCGACAAGCTGAAGCAGGACCAGGTAAGCTGCAGGGCCGATATTGCTGTACTTGTGACCGAAACAATGCCCTCCGATATGGAGAGGTTCGGGGAGCGCGACGGCATATGGATATGCGGTTTCCATGAAGTAAAGAGCCTCTCTTTTGTGCTGCGAGAGATGCTTGTAAAGACACATTCGGTAAGGCTGTCACAGGAGAACAAGGGAGATAAAATGGAGTTGCTATACAACTACCTTACCAGCCCGGAGTTTGTGCAGAACATCAAGAGGATCGTTGAGAACTACGATGCAATGATCGACCAGCTTAACTCTGAGAAGAAGGCTATGCATAAGATATGGGCAACCAGGGAAAAGCAGATATGGATCGTGCAGGAGAATATCTCTGCATTGTTTGGATCAATAAAGGGTATAGCAGGGAAGGAACTTGAGACCTCCAATGTCCTGGAATTGCCGGATAAAAAGATTGAGGACTAAACAAAAGAGTCCTTCCCAATCAAGGCTGCGTAAAATCAATTTAATTTATTAAGATGATATAAACCAGCGATCAAGTAGCTGTAAAATAAATTTGTATATATGAATAATATTTCGGTATTTTGCGAAATATAAAAATGCTATATTTTGAAATGAATAAAAAGCTAAAACTTCCAGATGACATCAGTGAGCTTGCCAGGATTGCAAAAGCAATGGGGCACCCTGTCCGTTTGTACATTCTTCAAAAATTGTCCGGGATGCACTCATGTTGTTACAGTGGTGACCTGGTTGATGAGTTGCCGGTCGGCCGGTCTACACTCTCACAACATTTAAAGGAGTTGAAGCATGCAGGCCTTATTCAGGGTGAAACAGAGCCGCCTTACATAAAATATTGCCTGAACCATAAGAACTGGAATAAGGCTAAAGAGTTGTTTGAAAGAACATTTAGCGAAAAGCAGGATAGTAAAACTGTTTGACAATAAAAAATTATAAAATTTTGAAAAAGGATTTTTCAAAATAGAAAACCGAGGATTAGTTGATCCCATAACTTTAAAACCTTATTTATATGGAAATAAAAATTCTTGGGGCTGGTTGCCCGAAATGTAAGACACTTGAGAAAATGACAAAAGAGGCTGCTGAAAAAGCCGGTATTGATGCCCATATTATCAAGGAAGAGGATATTATGAAAATAATGGAGTTTGGTGTAATGCGCACTCCAGGTCTTGTAATTAACGAAAAAGTTGTTTTTTCCGGACGTTTGCCTTCTGCTGACGAACTCAATAAGTTGATAGCACAAAACAAATAATCTAAAACCAAATAATCCAATGAAATCAATAACAATTATTTTTCTCTGTATACTATCAGTCTTTATCGGAACTTCATTCACAGGCGGTGGTAGCAGCCAGAGTAACCAGAGCAACAACCCTGTGGCAAAAGCTTCAGAAAATCCGGTGGTATATTATTTCCATAACACCAGAAGGTGTGCGATATGCAATGCGGTAGAGAATGAATCAAAGAAGGCCCTGCAGGAACTTTATGGCGATAAGGTGCCATTTCTGGCATACAACATTGAAGAAACTGAAGGCAGAGAAAAAGCCGGGGAGATTGGAGTTTTCGGACAGGCCCTGCTTATTGTAAGTCGGGATACAACAGTAAATATAACTGTTGAAGGATTTATGTACGCCAGAACTGATCCTGATAGATTTAAACAGATTATCAAGGAGAGTACAGACCCGCTATTATAAGAATCAAGTGGATTAATCAATTAATCCCTCTTACAAACACATTCCTATATATTTTGTCATGGAGGAATTACTTCAGAACTTAATGAGCAGTAGTTCACTGCCAATAGTAACTGCTTTTGTCCTGGGTCTTATGACTGCTATCAGCCCCTGTCCGCTTGCCACGAATATTACGGCAATCGGTTTTATCAGCAAAGATGTAAAGAACAAAAAAAGGGTATTTATGAACGGCCTGTATTATACAACAGGACGGGCTATAGCTTACACCCTGCTGGCGGTAGTTATTTTTATAGGAGCTGACCAGTTTGAGATATCGGGTTGGTTTCAAAAATATGGTGAAAAAATTCTTGGGCCTCTGTTAATTGTAATTGGGGTGTTAATGCTGGATGTATTAAGGATAAGGCTTCCGGGTTTTGACAGTTTCACCAGGGTGTTTCAGAATAGATCAAAATACGCATACTGGAATATATTGGCACTGGGTGCGGTGTTTGCTTTGGCATTCTGCCCATACAGTGGTGTGCTCTATTTTGGAATGTTGATCCCGATGACCGTAAGCAGTGCTTCCGGGTTATACTTGCCGGTTGTCTTTGCCATTGCCACCGCTATCCCCGTGATCATATTTGCATGGCTTATAGCCTATACAGTATCCGGTGTGGGGAAAGCCTACAATAAACTGAAAATATTCGAGACCTGGTTCAGGAAGATCATATCTGTTGTATTTATCGGTGTTGGCTTATATTATGTGGTAGTAATCTATTTGTAATTTTTTTGAACAAATAATTCGTCGTTTTACGAAATATAAAACTGTTTTTAATGGAGAAAACAAGGGAATTCAAAATACTTGCATGGATAATAGCAGTTTTTGTATTTGCATATTTTATGCCATTGGAAAGTGCAAGGTTCAGAGAGGCCATAATGGCCATGTTTGACCTAAGCAGGTGGTATGCACAGGAACACGTTATATTATGTCTGTTGCCTGCATTTTTTATCGCTGGCGTAATTGCCGTATTTGTCAGCCAGGGTGCGGTCATGAAATATTTTGGCGCCAGGGCTAAAAAATGGGTGGCCTATACGGTCGCTTCGGTATCGGGAACCATTCTGGCTGTTTGCAGCTGTACTATTTTACCTCTTTTTTCCAGCATACATAAACGTGGAGCGGGGCTGGGCCCGGCCATGGCATTTTTATATTCGGGCCCGGCAATAAACATCCTTGCAATTATTCTAACTGCCCGCATACTGGGTTTTGAGATGGGGGTAGCAAGGATTATCGGGGCTGTTGTCTTTGCCGTGGTCATTGGTTTATCCATGTCATTCATATACCGGAAAGAGGAAAAAGCAAAAAAGGAAGAACAATTGAATTTTCCGGAAGTTCCTGAAAAACGGCCCCTGTGGCAAACTGCCTTACATTTTTTCATTTTGGTGTTCATTTTGATCTTTGCCAACTGGGGAAAACCAGGTGAAGGTGTGGATAGTGGAGTATGGTACTGGGTTTGGTCAAACAAATGGTTTATAACAGCTGCCTTTGGCCTTTTGTTAATATACTCTCTTGTTGCCATTCTGAAACTCAAATGGCACTATGTTGCACTGGCCGCGGCTGTAACAGCTGTTACGGCGATAATAAGCTCATCCCCTCTAATAACAATGGTTGTCGGAATTGCCGGTCTTAGTGTTGTTACATTGACCGATAGAAGGGACCCTGATAACAGGGAGTGGACGATTTCCGCCTGGGGTTTTACAAAACAGATTCTTCCACTGCTGGCAATTGGGGTTATGGTCGCAGGCTTCCTGCTGGGATCTACACACGGAGATACAGCAATGGCGGGCATAATACCTAACGAATGGGTGGCACGGCTTGTTGGAGGAAACTCCCTTTTCGCCAACTTTTTTGCATCTATTGTAGGGGCTTTTATGTACTTTGCCACTTTAACGGAGGTCCCTATATTACAAGGCCTGATCGCGGCAGGTATGGGCAAAGGGCCCGCATTGGCCCTGTTACTGGCCGGACCATCCCTGTCTTTACCTAATATGCTGGTTATCCGTGGTGTAATTGGAACAAAAAAGACATTGGTTTATGTTGGCCTGGTTGTGGTAATTGCAACTATATCGGGTTTGATTTACGGAACCCTTTTCTAGATTTTGTATACAGGGTACTTCAGTAATAACTAAAAAGATATTAAAACCCTACCTTTATAAGGTTTATCTCAGTTATTATCGCTGCAGGAGCTTAATCCTCTTCTGCATTGTTGCAATTGAAAAAACAGCATAAATATTTAAGGTTTGCCGGTATTAAATGGTGAAATATGAAGAATATAAGAGTAATTGCTTTCGACGCTGATGATACCCTTTGGGTCAATGAACCCAATTACCGTAAAACAGAGGATAGGTTTTGTGAGCTTCTCAGTGGCTATATGCCAGCGGAGTCTGTGTCGGAAGAGCTTTTCAAAACAGAGATGGAGAACCTGCCTGTTTATGGTTACGGTGCAAAGGGTTTTATGTTATCCATGATAGAGACCCTGATAAGGGTAAGTGATGGCAAGGCCGGACTGGAGCTTATAGATCAGGTTATCAGCCTCGGGAAGGAACTTCTCAAAAAACCGGTGGAGGTCATGGAGGGTGTCAGGGATGTGCTCGAAAGGCTTAATGGTAACTACCGCCTTGTACTGGCCACAAAAGGCGACCTGCTGGACCAGGAGAGGAAACTTTCCTGGTCAGGACTGCAGGAGCACTTTCATCATATTGAGATAATGAGCGAGAAAAACACCCGCGGTTACAGGAAACTACTCAGGAATATTGATTGCGAACCTGAATGCTTCCTGATGGTGGGAAACTCCCTTAAGTCGGATGTGATACCTGTACTTGAGCTTGGAGGCTATGCGGTTCATGTACCCTACCATATTAACTGGGCCCACGAACTTGTGGATCAGGAAATTGACAACCCCAGGTTCCTGGAAGCAAAAAATATAAGTGAGTTACTGAAAATACTGCAATAAACAGCCCGTCTTACTGTTGCATTTTATTGCTTTGTAGAGCCAGGTTATAATTCACAGTTTATCTACCTGTTTAAACACAGATTTATGAAGCCGGTATTCATATTCGGGATATTAGCTGTATCGGTATGGCTGGTATCGTGTGAAAAAGGTAACGGGTCAGGGCCTGATATATTTGACACCATAAAACCACTGGAGTATTTCCCTGCCTATCCCGGTTCTTTCTGGGTTTATGACAGCAATGATACTTTAAGGGCAGATACATACGAGATATATGTATACAATATAGCCGGATATGATGCTGAACCTGTATATGATACACTGGTTTTGCCCAGGCTTGTATTAAACGGGGTTTTTAACCCCGGTGACGCGTATGCATATGTGAAGGGGTACTCGATCACAAAACCAGGTATGAGCAGTTACAGGGATCCTCCATTTAAAGAGCTGCTTTCACTGACCGAAGGTGCTGAGTTTATAATCGGTGGAGAGAGTTTCGGGCACAGGATAGCAGGCAGGACAGTAAAGGTTGATACTGTGATCCATATCGGGACAACAATATATGAAAACGTTATAATGACCATTCATTTCGATTATGCATGTGTATCATCAACCGGGGGGACTCCTGAAGAGTGCGCTACCCTGAGAGAGTATTATGCCAGGGACGTCGGTCTTATAAAGAGGGAAAGAAGGAATCACCCCCTGGAGGCTGAGTTTGTAAAAGATATTGAACTGGTGGAATTCAGTATAAACAGGTCTTTACCTTAATTATTAGTGCTATTCCCGCAACAAGTACCTGCAGGAGAGGGTAATTGCCATATTGCGGGACAGGGAGACCTTCCCATGCTTCGTAAAAAGTGGTTTATCTCTTTTATAATAAGGCGCCTGCCTGGGATGCAATCTGATTTTAAAATATCTATATTTGGTAAAAAATATCATTTCCATGTCCGAGACCAGACAGATTATAGACGCCCTGCTTCGCTTCCGTGACGAGCGGGACTGGAAGCAGTTTCATAACCCAAAAGATCTTGCAATTGCCCTAAGCGTGGAGGCCGGGGAGCTACTTGAGCTTTTCCTGTGGAAAAAGCAAGACCAGGCCGAAAGGCTGAAGGTGAAGGAAGAACTGGCTGATGTATTTGCTTTTGCTTTTTTGCTTGCCGAAAAGTACGGCTTTGACGTAAAGGAGATTGTGCTGGATAAGCTCAGCTCGAACAGTGAGAAGTATCCGGTTGAAAAAGCAAAGGGTACGGCAAAAAAGTATAACGAGCTATGATCGTTTACGCTTCAACGAAGGCAGGTTTTATTGATGATGTCACCAACGCGAACATAGAGGATGTCATTCTCGATAACTACATGCAGAAGCTAAAGCGAAAAACCTCACCCTCAGAAGTTCAGTCATGGCGTGAAAGCCTGATGTATATGAACCTGGTGCTAATGGACCGGGATATCCCCGATGATGCCGGAATACTGGTTGAGTTCATGATCCCACAGTCATCCTTCAGGGTTGACTTTATAATTACCGGGAACAACGAAAGCAGTGAGGAGCAGGTAATAATCATTGAACTTAAAAGGTGGTCAAATGCAACACTGACGGACAAGGACGGAGTAGTGCGTACCGCCTTTGGGGGCAGGCTTGCCGAAACAAGCCATCCCTCTTACCAGGCATGGTCATATGCAGCATTTCTCAGCAGCTACAATGAAACTATCCACACCGATGATATTAGTCTGGCACCATGTGCTTACCTTCATAACTACGAGGAGGATGACCAGATAACGAATGATTTCTATGAGCCCTACCTGACACGTGCCCCGCTCTTCTTAAAGCCTGACAGGCAAAAACTGCGTGAGTTTATTAAAAAGCATATAAGGACAGGCGACAGAACCGGGATCATGTACCGTATTGAGAATGGAAAGATCAGGCCGTCAAAGGCGCTTGCCGACAGCCTTGTATCCATGCTCAAGGGTAATGAGGAGTTTATAATGATAGATGATCAGAAGCTGGTGTATGAAGCGGCAATGGCAGGGGCAAGAAAGGCAGGTGGCGAACAGAAGAGTGTGATGATTGTTGAAGGGGGGCCGGGTACCGGCAAATCTGTTGTTGCCATAAACCTACTGGTCGGGATAACAAAAGCAGGTCTCGTTGCCAAGTATATTACGAAGAATTCAGCACCACGTGAGGTATACAGGGCAATGCTGGCAGGGAACTTAAGGGGCAGCGACATCAGGTTTTTGTTTGATGGCTCAGGTTCGTTTCACCAGGCCGACAAAAACACCTTTGATGCCCTGGTAGTTGACGAGGCTCACCGGCTGAATGCACGTTCAGGTATATACAACCATATTGGGGAGAACCAGATAAAGGAACTTATTAATGCAAGCAGGTTCAGTGTCTTTTTTATCGATGAGGACCAGAAAATAAGTACAAGGGATATCGGGAGTGTTGATGAGATTTTAAAGTGGGCAGGCAGGTTCAATGCAAATGTCAGCCGGATGAGCCTAAAGGCCCAGTTCAGGTGCAAGGGTTCAAACGGCTACCTGGCATGGCTTGATAATACCCTTCAGATAAGGAAAACCGCCAATATCTATCTTGGCAGTGATGATTTTGAATTCATTATCCTGGATAACCCTGCTGAGATGCGCGACAGGATATATGAACTTAACAGGGAGAACAACAAGGCCAGAATGCTTGCCGGGTATTGCTGGGATTGGGTAAGCAAGAGAAAGAGAAATGCTTACGACATTGTCTTTGAGGAGTTCGGGTTCCACCACCGCTGGAACCTGGCAAGTTATGGCATGCATTATATAATAGACCCCGACTCTGTCAGCGAGATAGGATGTATCCATACCAGCCAGGGACTTGAGCTTGATCATGTCGGCGTAATAGTGGGTAAAGACATGGTTGCCCGTAACGGTAAGATAATTACCGATTTCCGGGAAAGGGCCAGGACAGATAAATCCCTAAGCGGGATAGTGAAGATGCATAAGCAGGATCCTAAGTGTGCCAGTGACCTGGCCGGCAAACTTATCAAGAACACCTACCGTACATTGCTTACCCGTGGCATGAAAAGCTGCTGCGTCTATTTTACCGACCCGGAAACCAGGGAGTATTTTGAGGAGAGGACTGGGACCGGGGATTTGTTCTAATATCAAAGAGAGACTGTCAGTTACTGTTGCTTAAAATGTTTTGCCTGACCGGGGGCTGAGAAGAAAATGCAACATAGCAAAAACCAGGTGTCCCAACACCCCTGTTTAATGAAAGATCATTAACTTTCTGCATATTATTTAAGTTTACCAGCAGCCTGAGGGTGATAAAAAATAAGGAGCAAGCTGACTGAAATTTTTTAAATTTTCCTGTTCCTTTTTCTCAGGGCCTTTGGCAGTCTTGCTTTTGAAGTCAGTGGTCTGCTTACCTAAATGGCTGTAAAATAGGGATAGAAGACTTCAGGGCCAGGGCAAAAGATGAAGAACTTTAAAAAACCTGGAAAAAAGGTGCAGCTGTGTATTCAATGTTCAACGATATAAGTAGTGCAGGTGAAAGAAGGTTGAATAAAGCGAATGAGGATTTCGGTTTGGCTTCCGTTTAGTTCAGTAAAGTGCACTGTTAAGCTGTTTTTTTGATATTGAATAACACTTTAAATCTTACCTTTAAGGCAGTTCATTTGAATTCATCCTGGAAAGAATGAAAGATTGCAGAATAGCCTGCAGGTTGCTTTTGCTGTGGTTGCTGCTTGCAGCATATGTCACTGTTCATGAGGCTGGTCATGCCATCATGGCTGTTACTTTCGGGGCTGAGCTTAACTATTTCAGCACGAACCTGCTTGACGCACGTGTTTTTTATGATGGCAGACTCACTTCCATTCAGACTGCAATCGTGTATGCCTCTGGTGCAGGCCTGCCAATGCTGTTATGGCTTATCTTCATTATAACTTCACCAACCAGGCCCGAAAGCAGGATCCTGGAATACATAAAGGTTTTTTCGATTGTGGTGCCTTTTTCCTTGCTCGCCTGGGTGGTCATTCCAATAATGTACATCAGGGGTAATGCCCCCGCAGGGGATGATGTTACAAAATTCATTTCCGCCTCGGGTGTTAATGCATTACTGGTATCGGTTTTCTCATTGGCACTGGTTATTACATCTTTCCTGATATGGAAAAAGAAAAATCCTGAGGCAAGAAAAGTTTTCTTTTTCAGGGATGCTCCATTTGCGGCCCGGAAAAGCATTGTAATCCTTTCGTTTTTCGCTGTTCTTTCCCTGGTGCTGATGACATTCCCGTGGGTCAACCATGCCGGGGCCACCCAGGGCAATGGAACCCTGCTTTGCAGTACGGCCCTTGGGGGGCTTGAGGGTGAGTACGAGATGTGCAAGTTCTGGGTTGAGCCTGAACTGGACCCTGAGCAAATTTCGATTATAATCACCCTGCAAAATGCTGCCGGGGAGCTGTTAAATCTTGAACTGGAGGATCCCCGGGGAGATTTTACGACGCTTGTCAACTACAGGGATTTTTCTGTAGGCAGTGGCAGACAATCTGTTAAACTTGACCTCCCGCCGGGTGAATACCGCGTCATGATGAATGCAATTGAAACAGAGGGCAGAATTGCAGTTTACCTTGAAAGGGATTTAGTGCAGCGGTAAAATGTTTTCACTAAAATGAAGCGTGCTAACAGAACAGCTTTTTACCGGCTGACGTTAAGATAAAAAGGCCATGCTTAATATGCCTGTTGCTGTTTAATGTGGGCAAAGAGGTCTGCACTGCCAGTATTTTCTGCCCTGCGGCTCAATTTTCAGCCACCGGTTTTTTTGGAAAAAAGTGAGGGGTTTCTTATTTTTATTCTGGTATTGATTATCATAAAATATTTGTCTCTTAACTATTGAAAAAGTAATAATTTATGGAGTTTATTGAAATTTTACAGACCACCCTGTCATACCTGCTAATAACAATTGCCGGTATTTTTGTAATTGTCAATCCTCTCACAACTGCCTTCGCATTTATGTCGCTAACCACCCGAATGGGTGAACAGCGCCGTAAGGAGATAGCCATGAAGGCAACACGCATCTCCACCAGCCTGTTTTTTATCTTTGCCCTGCTCGGTGGTTTGATATTCCAGTTATTCGGGATAACCCTGGCGGCATTCCGCATTGCCGGGGGTATTATACTTTTTGGCATAGCAAT
>PWNY01000248.1 GCA_003557805.1 Bacteroidales bacterium
GGATCAGGTTTGACTGCGCCTTTATAACCATTCACGGGACACCGGGTGAGGATGGAAAGCTGCAGGGATACTTTGACTTGCTGGAGCTGCCGTATACAACTGCAGGCACCCTTGCCTCTGCTCTAACCTTCAACAAGTATTACTGCAAGTTGTTTGCAGAGAGCCTGGGTTTTCCAGTTCCTTCTTCAATGAAGCTGAGCATGCCGGCTTCTTTTAAAAAGGGAGATATTATAAACGCCCTGGGGCTACCTTTGTTCGTTAAGCCCAATGAAGGGGGATCCAGCCTGGGAATGTCCCTTGTCAGGGATGCTGAATCCCTCCTGGAAGCTATCGGAAATGGTTTTGAACACTGCAATGAAGTTCTGGTAGAAGAGTATATCGGGGGAACAGAGCTAACATGCGGGGTGTTCAGGTATAAAGGTGCTGTCAGGGCACTGCCGGTTACTGAGATAATCAGTAAAACAACAGCAAGGTATTTTGATTTTGAGGCAAAATATACGCCCGGTGCAGCCGATGAGATAACCCCTGCCAGGATTACTGAAGAGCTTTCCGGCAGGGTCAGGGAGAGCTCAGCAAGGCTTTATGAGGAGCTTGGACTGGCCGGACTGGTCAGGTTTGATTACATTTACAGGGATGGCGTGCTGTATTTCCTTGAGGTAAATATCACACCCGGTATGACAGCTACCAGTATAGTCCCCCAGCAGGCTGCATATGAAGGAATAAGCATAAAGGAGCTCTTCTCAATGATACTGTCTGAGGCGATATCCTGAGCGGCTACTTGAAAAAATCACCTTTTTATATACCTTTTTATTTTAATCTCATACTTTTTCAGTAACTTGAGGGTTTCCCCACTATTTAATCCGTTAAAACTTTAAAACCGGTGCACATGAAACAGTTGTGCAAAAAAAGCGGGGATAAAACGCATAAATGACCCTGGTATTTATGGTGGCATTGTGGTTTATTGCATAGATAAATTCATGCAGCACAATGCGTGGTTTTGTGCTGACAGTGAGATATTTTGGCCATTTTTGCAGATTGTTTTGGAACGGTTTTTGACATATATATTTAGCATTAGTGACAATCATGGAGTGTTTATGAGGGTGGAAATGCTTTTTGAATATTGTTTGCGGGATTTATAAAACAACCTGAAAAACAGACAAAAAGTTATGGAAGCAAAAAAAACACCAAAAGCTGACCTTGATAGCAAAAGGAAGATCTTTTTGCAGATCGGTATTGTAATCGCCCTGGGCGCTGCACTGGTTGCCTTTGAGTGGAAGCATTACGAGCGTTCAGGGAGGGACCTTGGTACACTCGAAATAGACTTCATTGACGAGGAGGATATCCCCATAACCCGTCAGGAACAACCACCACCGCCGCCACCACCTGAACCCTCACAGGAGCTTATCATTGTTGAAGATGATGTGGAACTTGAAGAAGAGTTCACCATCGATATTGATGCAGATGTATTTACCGAAGTTCAGGAGTTCATCCCTGTAATAATGGTAGATATTGAGGAGGAGGAGGAGTTTGCAGAGGATGTTATATTCACAGTCGTTGAGGACCAGCCATTGTACCCCGGCGGGGAGGAAGCACGCCTGAGGTTTTTGGAGGAGAATCTCAGGTATCCCCTTGTGGCACGCGAAGCCGGTATACAGGGTACAGTGTTTGTGACCTTTGTTGTCGAGAGAGACGGCAGCGTTACGGATGTTCGCATACTGCGTGGTATCGGAGGAGGTTGTGACGAAGAGGCGATAAGGGTTGTTAAATTGATGCCACGCTGGGAGCCCGGCCGTCAGAGAGGTCAGGCTGTGAGGGTGCAGTTCAGCATGCCAATAAGGTTCATACTCACCTAGGTTGTCAGGGGGTTATCCTCCAAACGGAAACAGGGTTGGTTGTAACCTGGCCCCGGAGGTCTATTTTTGTTCTCCAAGGAAGTGGGCCAGCTTTTCAAGGGCGTCCTTCCTGTGGCTTATTAGGTTCTTTGTTTCGGTATCCATTTCAGCGAAGCTTCTGTTGTACCCTTCAGGTATAAATACCGGGTCGTAACCGAAGCCGCCGCTCCCTTTTTCCCCGGCAGCTATGTTACCGGAGACCACCCCCTCGAACAGGTGTTCCCTGCCCCTGATTATAAGGGCAATTACTGTCCTGAACCTTGCCCGCCGGTTATCTTTGCCATCCATTTCACCGAGGAGCTTCCTTATATTTGCAGCACTATCCTGGTCTTTACCGGCATACCTTGCCGACTTAACCCCTGGTAGCCCTTTAAGTGCTTCTACTTCAAGACCTGTATCATCTGCAAAACAATCACACTGGTATCTGCTGTATACAAACCGGGCCTTGGCGAGGGCGTTTTCTTCCAATGTATCGAATGGCTCGGGGATATCACTCTGAAAGCCCAGGCTGTCAAGGCCTGCTACCCTGAAACCTTTACCCAGGATGGCACTCACCTCTTTTAGTTTATCCGGGTTCCGGCTTGCAAAAACCAATATCCGGGGGTTGCTCATCTTAGTTCAACGAGTGGATGGTTCTTTGGCACGATATCTCCCTCCTTGACGTTTATCCTTTTAATTGTGCCGTCTGCTGGTGCCAGTATTACATTTTTCATTTTCATTGCCTCCAGTACACAAAGCTCAGCACCCTCTTTAACAGCTTGTCCCTGGCGGACAAAAACCTTCTGTATATTGCCTGGCATAAATGATTTAATTACATTGGGGTTGACAGGTTTGTAGGGCTTGCGCAAAAGATGCATTTTATTTGCGCTGGTCCTGTACTCCACTTCATCCACCACCAGTGTCATTATATCGTTCCCTTTTCCCTTTCGCTTTTTCATCTCTATTGTATTGCCTGTTTAACTTACCGATTATAATACATTTGACATGAAATTGATATTAAAAAGGCGGTACCCCGTGTTTTTTCTCGGGGCCTTTCTCATCTTTTTCGCCCGATATCTCAAGGGCATGTAACAAAAACTGCCTGGTATCAGATGGTTCTATAACTGCATCAATGTATCCGTGAGCAGCGGCAACATAAGGATTGGCGAACTTTTTCTTGTACTCTTCCACTTTTTTCTGCCTTGTCTCTTCAGGGTTCGGGGAGTTCATTATTTCATGGCGGAAAATTATGTTTGCTGCTCCTTCTGGCCCCATAACCGCAATTTCAGCTGTTGGCCATGCAAAAACAAAATCTGCTTTCAGGTGCCTTGAGCACATTGCTATATAGCCTCCGCCATATGCCTTCCTCAGAATGATGGTGAGCTTTGGGACTGTAGCTTCACTGTAAGAGTATAGTATCTTTGCACCATGTCTTATTACACCTGCATGTTCCTGGTCTATGCCCGGCAGGTATCCTGGGAGGTCTACAAGAGTTATCAGGGGAATGTTAAATGCATCACAGTACCTGATAAAGCGGGCTGCCTTGTCGGATGAATCTACATCAAGCACTCCTGCCAGTATAAGTGGCTGGTTTGCCACAAAGCCAACCGTCTGGCCGTTCATCCTGCCAAAGCCCACAACCATGTTGGCTGCATAAAGTTCCTGGACTTCGAAAAAGTCGCTGTCATCACTTATAGCCTTTATAACGTCCCTCACATCATACGGCTCCCTGGGATCGGTAGGAATAATGTTTTCTATCTTGAACTGTTTTGACTTAGGTGCCTTCTTTGGGAACTGTTCTGCTTTGTGCTTGTTGCTCCATGGTATATAGGACACCAGCTTTTTTATCTTCTGGAAGCATTCTGCCTCACTGTCAGAGAAAAAATGTGCATTCCCAGTAATCTCACTGTGTACCCTTGCCCCTCCAAGCTCCTCCATGCTTATCTCTTCTCCCAGTACGGAACGGATCACCTCGGGACCGGTAATGAACATTTTTGAGATCTTGTCAAATACAAATACAAAGTCAGTAA
>PWNY01000027.1 GCA_003557805.1 Bacteroidales bacterium
GGATGATTGCCTGATAGAATCCCTTGACATAAGAGAAAAAACCGCTCTTTTGTTCGGAACAGAGCTCAAAGGTTTGAGCGATGATGCAAAAAGTATGGCTGATGCTTATGTCAAGATACCCATGTACGGGTTCACAGAAAGTTTCAACATATCGGTCTCCGCTGCGATCTGCCTTTACAGCCTTACGCCCAGGATCAGGAGTTCAGGCATTGAATGGCAGTTAAGTGAGGAAGAAAAGGCCGACCTGCTGATTTCCTGGATAATTTCCTCAGTAAAGAATCCCGCGATAGTAAAAGAAATACTTAAAAGGGAAACAGGTCTAGGTGAAGGATCCTGAGTAAAGTTTAACCAGCGATTTGAACCTATCCCCCCTTTCCTCAAAATCCCTAAACTCATCGTAGCTGGGAGCGGCAGGAGAAAGAAGGCACACTGAGTTTTTTGGTGTCAGTGTAACAGCCTTGCTTACTGCATCATCAAATGAATCAAGAAGCATAACATTCCTGTGGCTGAAGCCAGGCTCTTGCCGTATAAGGCTCATCATCCTTTTACCGGCATCTCCAATCAGTAAGACATTTTCAAGGACTGACCCACTTAAAAAACTTATCATCCGTGAATAGTCAACTCCCCTGTCCTTTCCTCCGAGGATAATTGTCCTGGTTTCTGGCAATGTTTCAATTGCGGCAATAGCAGATTCAGGTATTGTCGATATTGAGTCATTGTAATAACGAACCCCTGAGAACTCACCGGCAAATTCCAGGCGGTGTGGCAAACCCCTGAAACCTGCAACAACCGAAGCAACGGTATTTTCACACACATTAAGAATTGTGCTGATGGCAACAGCCGCTGAAATATTCACCAGGTTATGCTTACCGGGTATTAGCCTTTCGTTGCTCATATTCCTGTATACCTTGCTGCGGCCATCAATGTTAACAACAATATCCCCGTTTCCGGCATATACGCTATTTCCCGGAATGTCACGGCCGGAAAGCGCAACTGCAGAGGAAACAGGCCTGACTTCAGCAATAGCTGACGCGATTTCAGTGCATCCTGCATCGAAAATATGATAATCTCCCCTTGTTTGCCAGCGGATAATGTTTAGTTTGGCGTCCCTGTATTCTTTATAAGAAGAGTAATGATCAAGGTGCTCCTGAAAGATGTTGAGTAAAACCGCGATCCTGGGAGAAATCTTAATCCCCTGAAGCTGGTGGCTGCTCATCTCAAATACAATTTCAGTATCCCGGTCAACCGAACCGATCAGGTCAAAGCAGGGAACACCGATATTGCCTGCAATAAGCACCTTTCTTCCTGCCTTTTTTAGTATCTCAAAAACAAGGCTTGTTGTGGTGCTCTTGCCCTTTGTACCGGTTACCCCTATTACCTGATCCCTGAACATCCTTAAAAACAAATCGGTCTGGGAGGTAATAATGATATCACCGGCTATGCCGGATAGCTCAGAAAAGGGAATACCTGGCGATTTTATGATGACATCAGAACCCCTCACACCCTCAAGGTAGTTTTTCCCAAGGAAAAACCTGCTGTCAATACCCTTTTCACTACCCTCTGATGCTTCCCGCGCCCTTTCATCCCGGTCGCAAATATTCACCTTTGCACCGGGCACTAAGTCGGCAAGAAGCCTGCATGTTGACCTCCCTTCCCTTCCAAAACCCAGGACACAGATTATCCTGTTTTTAAAAAAAGGAAGGAGTGACTCCTTTGTATTGCCGGTATTACTTAACATTCTTTGTAATATTTGTTCCACCGCCCAGTTTGCCGGCATATTGCCTTACGATCTTCTCCATACCTGTTTTCAGGCAGTGATGCCCGTCAAAGGCATCAAGCAGTTCCTGAAAGTCTTTCCCGTCAAAATCTGAATATACCCCGGTGCTGTAATAGTAGTTCAAAAGCTCCGGCAGTTCCCTGCCAGCATCTTTATACAGGCTAATCACCCTTCGCAGTGCAGCGTTCACCTCCTCGATAGTGCCCACACATTCAAGAGGCTTGTTGTCGGCAATTCCGCAAAGCTGGTCAAGCAGCGGGCGAAGGGATACATCTTCAAAAAGATCTGAACCAAATATCCTGATAAGGCCATCTTTGGAAATAAACGGAGACAGTATTATGAAGGTGAAAAGGCACTTGGAGCACTTTGCACACCATCTGTTCTCCTTGCTGCCTGCATTGCAGCTTTTGAAGACAGTGTGATATTTTTCAAGGCCCGCAAACAGGGCTCCAATCTGTAACTCATTAAGCGGCCTGAGCAGGCTGAAATAGTCTGTGCCCCCACCCAGGAACATATCCGCATATTCCCTGAAATCTTTTTCAAACTCCAGGGATTTGCTGTACTGATGGTTAATGCCGGTGCCAGGTATGCTAGGTTCATTTGCACTAGATTCATTGGACAGTGCTATACTTCCGGCCAACACCTTCCTGGCGGCATAATATGATGCAAATGCCAGTAATGCTGAAAACGGTGTGTGCCCGTTAAGGAACCCTTTCTCATTCAGTTTGATCAACTCAGGATCTATCTCCCTGTATATCCTGATGACCCTGCCCTCTTCCAGGCCGGCTGCCCTGATCACTTCCTCTGTTGCCCCACGGGGATTGATCACGAACGGCAGCACCCCATATCCGCCATCAAGCAGTATCTCAGTACCAACAACCGAATCCTTGCCTCCCCCCAGGGGCAGTAACACACTGCTGTCAGCTTCCCTGCCAGTTGATTCTTTTATAACCGGCAGTTCCGCTGCCCCTGGTGAAAACTCAAAAGTCAGCAGCTCCTCGCCTGGCTGGGGAATACCGTTTGTATAAAAAAACTCACCAAGGCCTTTCAAAAAAAGCTTTTTCCACCACTGTTGCTGAGTATAGCTAAGGATATACGGCTCAATTACGATACGCGGGCTGCAGAAAGCCTTCCAGTAACTGATCATCTCTGTCATTCCAATGTGAAACAACAATATTTTTTCTTCATCCCTTTCAAGGGTCTGGCTTCCTGCTCCACCCATGTCAAGCTGCCATGAAGGGTTAAAACTGTATCCCCCATTGGTTTCAAACCTGAAAACCAGACGGTCGGTTTTTTGTCCCTTTTCAAGGTCAAAGCCCCTGAAAACAAATACCGGAAAGTCTTTACGCAGTTCCAGGTATTTACGGTAACCATCATTGGAAACAGAGTTGAACATTGGCAAAGTTTTTGTTGTTCTATTAACGACAATATGTCAAAATTAACAAAATCCCCTTTCCGGGAGGGCATTTCCGGAAATAATAGTCTGACGAAATAAGCATTATGGAGTTTAAACAAAACAGGCCTTCCAGAGGTAAGCTATTGATAAGTGAACCGGCACTGCGTGATTTCTATTTTGGCCGCAGTGTGGTATTACTTGTGGAACATACTGATGGAGAAGGCACAATCGGCCTGATACTTAACAAGCCCATACACCTGAAGCTCAACCAGGTAGTTAAGGAGTTCCCGGATAATGAATTCCCCCTTTTCCTGGGAGGCCCGGTGCACCCGGAAAGGCTGTTCTACGTTCATAAACTGGGCGAAAAAGTCCCTGGAAGCATCGAGATTATCCCCGGCCTTTACTGGGGAGGTGAGATAAAGAAGCTGATGGAGCTTATCAACCTCAAGCTTGTAAATCCAGAAGAGGTTAGGTTCTTTATTGGGTATTCCGGGTGGGAGCCAGGACAACTTGACAGGGAGCTTAAGGAAAAATCCTGGGTTGTTACACAATGCTCAATGGATACCGTTATGGCCAGGCACCCTGAAAAACTCTGGAGCAATATGCTTAAGGAGATGGGAAACGACTATGCGATATGGGCAAATTTCCCCTCCGACCCAATTCTTAACTGACAGGTACTACCTGCAGCCAAATACCAGTGATATTATCTGGTCGGGTTTCGCGGACTCACCCTTTATTATGCAGCCCGAACGCAAGTAGTACTCTTCTCTTTCAGAAAGCTTTGACTTTATGAATGAAAGCAGCTTATCACCTTTTAGGTTCTCGATAAGGGGTCTTTTCCGGCGAGCATGTTCCAGACGGTGAGCAAGGCTTATGGGGCTCATTTTAAGGTACACTGTGGCTCCGTTTTCCAGCATAAAGTCCATATTGTCAGAATAACAAGGAGTACCGCCCCCGGTTGCGATAACTGCTTTCTGAACAGTGGCTGTGGAGTGCAGCACCTGTCTTTCGGCTTCCCTGAATGCAGTTTCACCCTTGGTGCGGAAAATATCAGGGATCTCCTGCCCCAAAATCCTTTCCACTTCATTATCAATATCCAGGAAAGGGTACTCCAGCTTACGGGCAAGCCTTCTGCCCAGTGAGCTCTTTCCGCAACCCATGAAGCCTAACAGGTATATTCGCATAAACCGGCAGTTTATGCAAAATTATACAAAAATGCATGTCATTTCCCTATATTAACAATTTACCAAATATTCCGAATCCTTAAGTTTAATATAATGATCAGGGTCAATATGGAATTTCTCGAGTATATTTGAAAAATTTTAATGCATCGAAAAAGAATATGATCAAAGTAGTAACTGTTATTGGTGCCAGACCGCAGTTCATAAAGGCTGCTCCGGTAAGCAAGGCTCTGAAGGCTTCCGGAAGAATCAGGGAAAGGATAATTCATACGGGCCAGCACTTTGACAGCAATATGAGCAGTATTTTCTTTGAACAGATGGATATCCCGAGGCCGGACTTCAGCCTTGACATTCACAGCCTTCCACATGGAGCAATGACAGGTAGAATGCTCGAAGCCACCGAAAAGATACTGTCTGAAGAGAGGCCTGACTGGGTGCTGGTATACGGTGACACCAACTCTACCCTGGCCGGGGCACTGGCAGCTTCAAAGCTAATGATACCTGTGGCTCATGTGGAGGCAGGGCTGAGGTCATTCAACATGGACATGCCAGAAGAGATAAACCGTTGCCTTACAGACAGGATCAGCCGGCTGTTGTTCTGCCCGACACCGGTTGCGGTTAACAACCTGAAAAATGAGGGTTTTATTGGAAATGGGACAAGGATTATCCTGTGTGGTGATGTAATGTATGATGCATCGATAATGTTCAGGGGCAGGGCAAAAAAACCGGATTCAGTTCCCCTGCCCGAAAAGTATGTCCTGGCAACCGTGCACAGGGCAGAGAACACCGACGACACGACCAGGCTGAAAAATATAGTTGAAGGCTTAAACCTGGTATCGGAAAAGCTCCCGCTTGTATTCCCGGTCCATCCGCGAACCCGTAAATTGCTAAATAAACCTGGCATCCCTCCATTATCGGAAAAGGTCATCCTTACCAGCCCGGTGGGTTACCTGGAGATGCTCTACCTGCTTGACAACTGCATGATGTTGCTTACAGACAGCGGAGGCATGCAAAAAGAAGCCTGTTTCTTTGAAAAGGCATGTATAACCCTCAGGAATGAGACTGAATGGACAGAACTCCTGGATGCCGGGTACAATAAGCTTGCAGGGAGTGATCCGGCCCTTATTGTCAGCTCGTTTGAGCACTTCTTAAAGCACCCGCCACGCTTTGGCAAAAACCTGTACGGCAACGGCAGGGCTGCTGATGAAATAGTTAAAGCCCTTCTTATATGAGCTATACGTAGCCCTGCGCGATCATAGCATCCGCTACCCTTACGAAGCCACCAATATTGGCGCCTTTTACATAGTTCACGAAATCCCCCTCCCTGCCATACTCAACACATGTATTGTGGATATTTATCATTATGTTGTGAAGCCTCTGGTCAACTTCTTCCCTTGTCCAGGACATTCTCATCGCATTCTGGCTCATTTCAAGGCCTGAAGTGGCAACTCCTCCCGCATTGGCAGCCTTTCCGGGTCCATATAGAATCCTGTTGTCAAGGAACACCTCAACGGCCTCGGGAGTGCTCGGCATATTGGCTCCCTCAGAAACGCATATGCATCCGTTCTTCACCAGTTCTTTTGCCTCTGTTTCGTTTAATTCATTCTCGGTTGCGCATGGTAGTGCAATGTCACATTTCTCCATCCAGGGTCTTGATACACCCTCAACATATTTGCAGCCGAACTCGTCGGCATATTCACGTATACGGCCCCGTTTTATGTTTTTCAGGTTCTTGATAAAATGCAGCTTCTCCAGGTCAATACCGTCCTTGTCATGAATGTAGCCGGATGAATCAGTAAGCGTAACCACCTTGCCTCCCAGCTCGATGATTTTTTCGGTTGCAAACTGGGCGACATTTCCGCTTCCGCTGATTGCAACCACCTTCCCCTTAATCTCCTCGTTTATAGTGGCAAGCATTTCCTGTGCAAAATAAACCGTTCCGTACCCTGTGGCCTCGGGCCTTATGAGGCTCCCCCCGTACTCAAGTCCCTTTCCGGTAAACACCCCTGTAAACTCATTGCATATCCTTTTATACTGACCGTACATAAAACCTACCTCCCTGCCACCAACTCCTATATCCCCGGCGGGCACATCAGTATCGGGACCAATATGGCGGAAGAGTTCAGTCATAAGGCTTTGGCAGAACCTCATCACCTCAAGGTCCGATTTGCCCTTTGGGTCGAAGTCCGATCCCCCCTTCCCTCCTCCAAGAGGAAGTGATGTAAGACTGTTTTTAAAAACCTGCTCAAAGGCCAGGAACTTAAGTATACCCAGATCAACGGTCGGGTGAAAACGCATACCCCCTTTGTAGGGTCCGATAGCACTGTTCATTTCAATACGGTAACCCAGGTTTACCTGTACTTCACCCCTGTCATCTATCCAGGGAATACGGAATATAACAATCCTTTCCGGCTCGATCATCCTTTCGAACACTTTTGCAGCCTTGTACTTGGGGTTTTCGTCCAGGAACGGGATAATGGTTTCGGCAACCTCATGAACAGCCTGGTGGAAGGCTTTTTCTGCGGGATTTTTCGCCACCACATAATCCATGAATTTTTTCAGTTGTGTTTCCATCTTCGATTTGGTTTGATTTGGTTTAATTTGATGTGCTTTAATAAACTGTTGCGAACAATTTTATGGATTTAAATGTCCCGGAGCTCAAATACCATAAAAGAAAAAAACCTTCGGTTTTTCTTGCATTTTTGGTTTTTTTTTATATAGGCGTTGCCCGAGTTATTTTTTGAAATTCGTACCTTCATGGTGTCAAACAATTACACAGATGTTAAGCGAAAAAAACAGAGGTAAGGGCCGGCCGGCCCCGGGGGGTAACAGACCTTCAGGTACTGTTGCTGCAGTTACGAATCATGATGACTTAAAAAGGCTCCTGGCTGAAAAGAATGAACGCATAAAGGAACTGGAGGCCATACACAGGGTTACCGGTATCCTGAAAGAGGAAAAGCCCATACCTGAAATGCTCAACCGGATTGTCAGTGTTTTGCCCCCGGCCTGGCAATATCCCGAAGATACCATAGCCAGGATCTGTTATGGCGACAGCATATTTGTGAGCAGGCGGGGCTTTCGCCGTACCAGGTGGGTCCAACGCAAAACATTTGAAACCATCGACGGAAAAGAAGGCTGCCTGGAGGTGTTTTACCAGAGAGAATTGCCCGAACAGGATGAAGGCCCTTTCCTGGTTGAGGAAAGACATTTGCTGAGCAATATATGCAGCCTGATAACAGGACACCTGAATACACAGATCGGCAAGGAACTCCTTCGAAAATCAACAGATATCAGGCAGGATGGTGTAGATAACCGTTCTGAACAAACACATGCGGCGATGAGCAGGCATCTGCTGCAAAAATTCCTCAACAAGCACAACTCCGACAGGGATATTTATCACGATTTGATGCAATACAAGGTAAGGGAGATACTACTTGTTGCAAACCTGTATGACGCTTACATCATTGAGCAGGAAGGCAGGTTTTTCGAACAGGTTACCGGTGAATACTATCAGCTGAACCTCTCTTCTGCACCCCGTATCACAGGCGTATCAACACCGGAGGAGGCCCTTGAAAAGCTGCAGGAGAAGCATTTTGACATGGTAATCGTGATGATGGGAGTTGAAAAATCCACCCCCCTGCAGCTCAGCAGGATAATCAAGCAGATCTATCACAACATACCGATATTCATGTTGTTGAACAATAATTCGGACATTGCGCTCTTTGAAGACGGTGCAAGGCCCATAACCTCAATTGACAAACTCTTTGTCTGGAACGGTGATTCCAAAGTGTTCCTTGCAATGGTCAAATACAATGAGGACAGGATGAATGTGGAAAACGACATCCGCATAGGTATGGTCAGGGTGATACTGCTGGTTGAGGATTCTGCGAAATATTACTCACGTTATTTGCCGATTCTCTATTCGATTGTGATCGAACAGACACAACACCTTATAGAGGAGGTTAATACCGATGAACTATACAAGCTGCTAAAAATGAGGGTCCGCCCCAAAATACTCCTTGCCTCAAACTACAATGAAGCCGTGGAACTGTTCAACAAATACAGGGAGAACCTTCTATGCCTTATATCAGATGTCAAGTTCAAAAAAGATGGCGAAATGGATTCCATGGCAGGTATCAAGCTTGTCAGGTATGCAAGGGAAAAAATACCAAACCTGCCAACGGTCCTGCAGAGCTCTGACCCGGAAAACTCCCTTGAGGCATATAAGCTGAAATCGACTTTTATCAACAAGAATTCTGAGACACTTAAGCAGGACCTTCAGAGTTTTATAAACTACTACCTCGGGTTTGGGCATTTTATATACAAGGACGAGGAAGGCAGGCGCGACATTGCAGTCGCCCGCTCCATGATGGAGTTTAGAAACCACCTGAGGACCATTCCTGAAAAATCCCTTATTTTCCATGCCAAGAAGGACCATTTCTCCCATTGGCTGATGGCTCGCGGAGAGATACAGATAGCTAAACGGATAAAACCCCTTAAGGTAGAAGACTTTGAATCTTCCGGCAGTCTGCGCAAATATCTCATAGACATCGTGGAGCAATGCATCCATGACAAGCAAAAAGGGAAGGTGATCAACTTTGATGAGTCGGCACTGCTGGACAGCACAAATGTTGTCAGCATGTCCCCGGGATCCCTGGGTGGAAAGGGAAGAGGCCTCTCCTTTATCAATATGATGATAAACAGTTTTGACTTCAGTGAGATAGTGCCTGAAATCAGGGTGTGTACACCCCGGACATGCATAATAGGGACTGAAGAGTTCGAGAGTTTTATACGGAACAATGATCTGTACGGAAGAATTTACAATGAGAATGATTATGAAAAGATAAAGAAGTTGTTCCTGCAGGGCAGTTTTACACCCACACTTAGGAAAAGACTGAAGACATACCTGGCAATAATCGACAAACCACTGGCAATAAGATCATCAAGCCTTTTCGAAGACTCCCTCATGCAGCCTTTTGCCGGTATTTTTGACACATTCCTGCTTCCCAACAACCATCCGGATATAAACACCAGGCTGGAGCAGGTAATGAATGCTATTAAACTTGTATATGCCTCTATTTTCTCGCCAACCGCTAAAGCCTATTTCGCTGCAGTGAACTACAAGATAGAAGAAGAGAAAATGGCGGTGGTAATCCAGGAGGCTGTGGGCAACCAGTACAACAACTGTTTCTATCCCCACTTAAGCGGGGTCGCCCAGTCATACAACTTCTATCCTTATTCATACATGAAGCCGGAAGAGGGTTTTGCCTCGATAGCGGTAGGTCTTGGCAAATATGTTGTTGACGGTGAAAAGACATACCGCTTTTCTCCGGCACACCCCAGGCTGGAGATGTATTCACCGAAAGAGCTTTTCAAGAATTCACAGGTGCATTTCTATGCAGTTGACCTTGATAAAAAAGAGATAGACCTCCTTCAGGGAGAGGATGCCGGCCTTATCAAACTTGAGATAGGAAAGGCTGAACAGCACGGCACGCTCCGTCACTGCGCTTCGGTTTACGATATAAACAGTGAACGCACTATCCCCGGCATCACTGACCCCGGGCCCAGGGTTATAAACTTTGCCAACATTCTCAAATATGATTACATACCCCTGGCAAAGACCATTGAAGTGATACTGGATATAATCTCTGAGTCAATGGGCACCCCAATCGAGATAGAGTTTGCCGCAGACCTTAACAAGGATAGCAGGGGAAGGGCAGCATTTTACCTGCTTCAGATCAAACCCCTTATAAAAAACATTAGCGAGTCAGAGATAAACATAGACAAAATAGATAACGAGAGGCTGCTCCTTTTTAGCGAGAACGGAATGGGAAATGGCCGCATAGATGATATTTACGATATTATTTTTGTCGATCCAGGCAGTTTCGATAAGCTGAAAACTGAAAAGATCAGGGATGAAATTGAAACCCTCAACAAAAAAATGGTCAGTGAGGGTAAAAAATATGTGCTCATTGGCCCGGGAAGATGGGGCACAAGAGACCGCTTCATAGGAGTACCAGTAAACTGGTCACAGATATCAAATGCACGTATAATAGTGGAGATCAGTATGGAAGACTTCCCCCTTGATGCATCCCTTGGGTCACACTTCTTTCACAATGTAATAAGCATGAACGTGGGCTATTTTTCTGTAAAGCATAACGGCCTGATAGACTATATTAACTGGGATAAACTAAGGTCCATGGAGTGCGTCAACAGAACCCAGCATCTCAGGCATATAAGGCTTAACAAGGCAATGGAGGTCATCATGGACGGAAAAAAAAGGTCCGCCCTGATATACAGCAACCCGCAGGATATAATACAACAGGAATAACTAAAACAAGACAATGAATACCTTCACAAAGTACAAATACGACGAAAAGTACGCTACCGATACATATGACTTCAAGGAGATCACCTACCAGGATCTTATGCAGAGAAGGATCATAAATGTCCTGCTTATTTGCAGCAACTATGATGCATTCATGCTTGAGGAGGATGGCAGGATAAACGAGAAGATATTTCTTGAATACACCTCCAAGAACCTAAGGTACCCTCCCCAGTTCACTCAGGCAAGCTCTTCTGAAAAAGCCTTCAGGCTTATGGAGGAAAAACAGTTTGACCTGGTGATAACAATGCTTAACGTTGGCAAGATCGATTGCTTTGAAATGGCCAAAAAAGTAAAGAAACGCCACCCCAAAATCCCTATAGTTGTACTAACCCACTTTTCAAGGGAGGTATCAATGAAGCTGCGCAACGAAGACCTGAGCTCGGTTGATTATGTGTTCAGCTGGCTTGGGAATGCCGGTCTTCTGCTTGCAATCATAAAGCTGCTTGAAGACCGCATGAATGCTGATTTCGACATTGACAAGGTAGGGGTTCAGGGAATACTTCTGGTGGAGGATTCAGTGCGTTATTACTCCTCATACCTGCCGACTATATACAAGGTCATCTTCGATCAGACAAATGAACTCATGACAGAGGGTCTTAACGAACACAAAAAGACCCTCAGGATGCGGGCAAGACCCAAGATACTGCTTGCAAAGAGCTATGATGAGGCAATGGAATTATATGAGAAGTACCATGAGAACCTGCTTGGAATTATTTCCGATATAAGCTATGCAAAGGGGGGCAAGAGGGATGACCAGGCCGGGGTTAAGCTAGCAAAGCACATCAGGAGAAGGAATTCCCAGATACCTATTCTGCTGCAGTCTTCTGAGAAATGGGATGCAGTGATCAACAAGGACATTGATGTGAGCTTCATCAACAAGTATTCAAAGACCCTGCTGATTGAATTAAAACATTACATAAGAGAAAACTACGGGTTCGGAGATTTTGTTTTCAAGGACCCGGTATCCGGCCTGGAAACAGGAAGGGCCAATAACCTCCATTCCCTGCAGGTAAAGATCGCCAAGGCAGACCCAAGGGTGTTGGAATACCATGTAAGCAACAACCATTTTTCGCGCTGGCTTAAGGCCAGGGCCCTGTTCTCCATTGCAAATGTATTCGCAGATAAAAGCAGGGAGGACTTTGACCACATTGAAGAAATCAGGAGCTACCTGATAGATACGATCGCAAATTACAGGCGCACAAAAGGAAGGGGCATTATCGCGAGTCACCTGGATGAATACACGGTATTTACAAGGCTGGGTGACGGCCAGCTTGGAGGAAAGGCCAGGGGGCTTGCCTTTGTTGATTCTGTTATAAACAGGTACAAAATCATGAACAAATGGGATGGTGTTACCGTCTCTATCCCTCGTACAGTGGTGCTAACAGCAGACATATTCGATGAGTTCATGGAGGACAACGACCTGTATGATTTCGCCCTCTCCGATGCCTCTGATGAAGAGATAATTGAACGTTTTGTGCAGAGCAAAACACCCTCCAGGATGCGCTCCTATATCAGGGATATTACCGACTTTTTCAAGAGCCCTCTTGCGGTCAGATCGTCAAGTCTGCTGGAAGACAGCCATTACCAGCCATTCGCTGGGGTGTATTCAACCTATATGATACCCAATAACCATCACGACGATAATGTTCGTGTGCAGCAGCTTGACCAGGCAATCAAGAGCGTTTATGCTTCCGTGTTCTTCAGGGAAAGCAAATCATATATAGAGGCCACTTCTAATGTAATTGACGAGGAGAAGATGGCTGTCGTAATACAGGAGGTGTCGGGCCGCTCATACGGCAATATGTTCTATCCCACAATATCCGGGGTGGCAAGGTCGGTGAACTTCTACCCCATTGAACCTGAAAAGTATGAAGACGGAGTTGCCAATATCGCATTTGGATTGGGAAAGATAATAGTGGATGGAGGTTTGTCACTGCGTTTCTCGCCAAAGTACCCCCAAAAATCGCTGCAGATATCAAATACAGAAATTGCACTCAGGGACAGCCAGAAAGAGTTTTACAGCCTGGATATGGATCCTGAAAAGTTCGTACCCGCCGTTGACGAAACAATAAACCTGTTCAAGACCCGCATAAGGCAACTAAAAGGAAATTCATCACTGAAATTTGTTGCATCGACCTTTGACTACGAAGACCATATTATAAGGGACGGGCTTTATGATAAAGGCACCCGTATAATTTCATTTGCAAACGTTCTCAGGCATGGTTCATTCCCTTTGGCAGATATACTGAGCGAACTTCTGCATATCGGTAAGAGGGAGATGAACAACCAGGTTGAAATCGAGTTCGCGGTAAACCTGGATGTGCCCAAAGGAGAAAAACGGCAGTTCCACTTCCTGCAGATCAGGCCGGTAGTTGAAGCACAGGAGCGTAACAGGGTAAAGATCTCAGGAATAAGAAAGGAAGATACAATCATTATCAGCGAACATGCATTAGGTAACGGTGTAATTGACAATGTCAGTAATATAGTATATGTTAGGCCGGATTCATTTGATCCTGCAAAAACCAAGGATATAGCACAGCAGATAAGCAAGCTGAACATGGAGTTCAGGGAAAAAGGCACCCACTATATACTGATAGGTCCAGGCAGGTGGGGATCAAACGATCCCTGGCTCGGGATACCGGTTAAATGGTCACAGATATCCGAGGCAAGACTCATCGTGGAATCAGGCCTGAAACACTTTCACATCGACCCCAGCCAGGGTACGCATTTCTTTCAAAATCTCACATCCTTCAATATCGGATACTTCACAATCAACCCCTACCTGAACGACGGCTTTCTGGATCTTGGATACATGGATAGCTGCAAGGCAGAATTCGAGAATGAGATGCTCCGTCATATCCAGTTTGAATCTCCGGCGGTGATCAAGATCGACGGAAGCAAAAAGGCCGGAACAGTTTTAAAACCAGAAAAATAATTTGAAAGGTTTGTTTGTTTTATATACAAAATAGGGCTAAATTCGTCGCTCAATTGATAATTAATTAACAGCTCTATTTACAAATTTTTTAAATCCAATTACTATGAATTTAGAAAAGATAATGGCAAACCTGGAAAGAAAGAATCCGGGGGAAAAGGAGTTCTTACAGGCAGTAAGGGAAGTACTGGAAACCATCATCGATTTTATCGCTGAAAACCCCAAGTACCAGGCTGCAAACATCGTTGAAAGGATAACCGAGCCGGACAGGGTCATTTCCTTTAAGGTCGAATGGATGGACGACAAAGGCAATGTACAGGTCAACAGGGGGTACAGGGTGCAGTTCAATAATGCAATCGGCCCTTACAAGGGCGGTTGCAGGTTCCACCCCAGCGTTACCCTGAGCGGTCTTAAGTTTCTGGGATTCGAGCAGATATTCAAGAACAGCCTGACCACCCTGCCGATGGGCGGAGCAAAAGGCGGCAGTGATTTCGATCCGAAAGGGAAGTCACAGGCTGAGATAATGCGTCTCTGCCAGTCTTTTATGACTGAACTCTACAAGTATATAGGTCCAGATACCGATATACCGGCAGGTGATATTGGTGTGGGCGGACGCGAGGTTGGCTACATGTACGGAATGTACAAGAAACTGGTAGGCGAGCACACCGGTACTTTCACAGGCAAGGGACGCAACTGGGGAGGCAGCCTGATCCGTCCTGAGGCTACAGGTTACGGAGCTGTTTTCTTTGCAGAAGAAATGCTTAAGACAAAGGGTGAAAAAATTGTGGGTAAAACAGTTGCCCTCTCAGGTTTTGGCAATGTTGCATGGGGTGCCGCGAAAAAGGCAACGCAGCTTGGTGCGAAAGTCATAACCATAAGCGGACCTGATGGATACGTTTATGACCCTGATGGTATTTCCGGCGACAAAATTGACTACATGCTTGAGCTAAGGGCCTCAAACCAGGATATCGTAAAACCATACACCTACGAATTCCCCAACGCACAGTTCTTTGAGGGGAAACGCCCGTGGGAGCAAAAGGCAGACATTGCAATGCCTTGCGCTATACAGAACGAGCTCGATGAAAATGATGCAAGAACCCTTGTAAACAACGGGGTTATGGCCATATCTGAGGGAGCCAATATGCCCTGCACA
>PWNY01000022.1 GCA_003557805.1 Bacteroidales bacterium
TACCGACCTCATCAAGTACTACAGTACCCCCACCGGCACTTCCAATCTTTTCGTCAAGCACTGCGATCCTGTCCGGAGCTGAGCTCCTTCTGTCTCCCTGCAGCTGTTCTTCAGCCATTGTTTTGCAGTTTACAATAACAATGGGCTTATCCTTATTATAGCCTGAAAGGTGTATAAGGCGCGCAAGCCTCTCCTTACCTGAACCTGACTCCCCGCTGACGACAACATTAACATTGTTCTGGGATATCCTGCCTACCTGCTTGAAAATATCCCTCATCTCAGGTGTTTTACCAACCATAAGGTTTACATCAGCCCTGCCAACCTTATCTCCGGACACCGGCCCCTCTTCATGCCTGACAGTCTCAACTGTTTTAAGGCCGTTTTTTACAGTGGTCAGAAGTTCCCTTGGATTAATTGGCTTTTCAATAAAATCAAATGCCCCTGTCTGCATGGATTTAATAGTAAGTGTAGCGTCACCATAGGCAGTAAGTATAATAACTGGCAGCTTTGGGCTTGAACCCCTTATCTGGTCAAGCACGTCTATACCGCTCATTCCGGGCATCTGGTAATCACATATAACAAGATCAGGGGTTTTGTCTTTTACCAGCTTTAACCCTTCCTGGCCCTCCCTGGCAAGCAAGACCTCATAATCTTTCTTTCTGAGAATGCCTGATATCAAACTTCTAACCACGGGATCATCATCTATTAACAGGATCTTATGCATAAGGCAATAAATTATGAATGTAAAAAAATCACAACCAAAGGTATAAATTTTTTTACATTTACACCCCTGGTTGTGAAAAATTAACGAATAAAAATATTCCTCAGAACAAAAAGGAGGATAGCACAGGAAACAAACAAGCAGTCATCAGGCTTAAAAACGGAGTGTAATACCAGCCATTACGTGACGACCCGCCTGTGGAAAATATCCGTCTTCAATCACCGTAAGTCCATGGTCTCCTACCACTCCTTTGTATATCCAGGCATTTGTTTCATATTTAACGTCAAACAGGTTGTTTACCTGGAACACCAGCTCCACCTCCCTGATGCTGAACGGTTGAAGAGTGTAATTCAGCCTAAGGTTGTTTACAAGGTATGCATCAAGCATCCTGTCACTGCTCATTGTGTTGTCGATATACTGACTGCCGACGTATTTTCCTTCCAGGTAAAGGCCAAAACCGTCAAATGGAGTGATACCGAGCTGACTGTATGCAATTACCGAAGGAGAAAAAGCAATATCGGTATCCTCATAGCTGCGTATATCGGTACCCACCCAGTTCCAGTCATTGTCATACTTGTCAGAATGCTCTGTGAATTCAGGTATTTTATTCCTGCTTAGTGTCAGGTTTCCTGACCACATAAAAATGTCATTAAAGCTGTACCCTCCTTCTATCTCAACTCCAAGCCTGTAACTGTCTTTTATATTGGTCCTGGTAAAACCACCGACATCATTGATCTCTCCGGTAAGTATGAGCTGATCCTTGTAGTCCATGAGGTAAAAATTGATTCCAAATTCACCGTCCCTTCTCTGGTGCCGGTAGCCCAGTTCAATATTCCTTAGGGTTTCATGCCTTGGCCGGCTTTCGGGTGAAGATTCTGTAAAATCCCTCCTGACAGGCTCACGGTTCCCCATTCCGGCATAAAGGTAAAGGGTGTTAAGTGGGTCTGGCTGGTAAAGTATACCGGCCTTGGGGTTGAAGAAGTTAAACCTGACCTCCTGCTGCAGGGGGACTATCTCTTCCAGGACCCATGCCTGCCCGAGGAAACTGTACGAAACATGCCTGTATTGCAGGTCTGCGAACAGGCTCATCCCAGGTATCAGTTCGTAGCTGGTTTTCAAAAAACTGTTGAAATCCCTCTTGAATCCGTTATTATCATAATAGCGGTCACGTATATCGGTATTCACGGCATGACGTGCCCAGATTATCTCACCATAATGGTCACCGTCATACTCGTTATAACCACCTCCAAAAACCACTTCCAGGCCTTCGAAATTATTATAGTTCAAAGAGTAAGTCAGGCCGTAAAAATGGTTGTCAAGCCACCGCCTCCTGATAAGATCGGTACGGTCTATCTCTTCACCACCTATAATGACACCGGGCAGGTTATACCTGCTGAACCTTTCATTGTCACGGTACTGCTCATAATAGCCCCTTCCCCTTGTATAGTGCAGTGCACCGCTTAAATACAGGCCTCTTGTTAACTGGCTGGTCAGGTGCAGCTGGTAGTGATCCTGCTGGTAGTTGTCGGTTTCATTGTCGTAAAAACGTATATTACCGTTATCGTAATACATGCCGGCTGGGTTGAAGGTGCGGTTACGTTCCAGTGAGTCTGATGGCACACCGTACCAGGCCTGGTATGTGCTCTCCTTTCCTGAGAACACCACCGCTTTGATCAGGGTGTTCTGCCCGTAATACCCTCCTGAGAGGTAAAATGATTTAAGGTCAGCAAAAGCCCGGTCAATATAACCTTCAGAGTCTATCTTTGAAAGGCGGCCATTAAATGCCCATTTGTCATTAATCAAACCGGAGCCCAGCTGAACCGTGTTTTTAAAGGTATTGAAAGAGCCTGCCGAGGAACTCACCTCTGCATAAGGATCCTGCCTCAGGCTTTCGGTCTTCAGGCTTATTGTTGCACCGAATGCACCGGCACCATGTGTGCTGAGGCCTACCCCCCTTTGTACCTGCAGATCATCAACAGATGAAACTACGTCAGGCATATTTACCCACCATACACCGTGTGATTCTGCATCATTCACCGGTATGCCGTTAATGGTAACATTAATCCGGCTTTGGTCGCTTCCGCGAATATTCATCCAGGTATACCCCACACCGGTGCCGGCATCAGAACTTGATACCAGTGAAGGAGTTGAGGTGAGGAGCAATGGGAGATCCTGGCCCAGGTTCCTGGGTGCCAGCTCCTCTCCTGCAAGGTTAGTGTAAGTGACCGGTGCCCTGCCACCGGCTCTTACAGCAGAAACCACCACCTCCTCGGCAATACTTGTTCCCGGCGTCAGTTCAAAATCCAAGCGGGTATTGCCATCCACAAAGACATTATATTATTCACTCTCATAACCGATAAAGGAGGCTTTAAGGGTTATTTCACCCTCAGGGACATTAGGAAGCTCATAATAACCGTTTCTGTCAGCAAAAACGCCCTGGTAGGTTCCCTTTATTATAATGTGGGCACCGGCCAGTGACTCTCTCTGGACAGCATCGGTTACACGTCCGCTAACACTATAATGCGCCGCCAAACCTGATGCATAAAATGGCAGCATCAGGCATGCAGCCGCAACAATCAGTAATCTGTACATTTTAAAACTTGATTTAATCGTTAAACAATCAACGGCAAATAGGAGCAAAAAGCCGTCATTTGTTTAAATCCCTCCCTTCGCCGGCATTATCCGGATCAGGTTCAATGGGTTTGATCTCAGCCCGATTTTTTGGGGCACCCCTATTTTGATTAGTAAATGCAAATATAATGATTTTTGATCAAAAAGAATCAAGACAAAAAGATTGCAGGGTTTTAGGATGTGCCAATAAAGGTATTTATTGCAGGTGGGTTTCAGTGAAATCCGGATAAAAATCGTATTTTTCGACAAATTTTAAAACATGAGAATTCTGATCATAAACGGGCCCAACCTGAACCTTCTTGGCAAACGCGAACCCGGAACATACGGGAACAGGTCGTTTGAAGATTACCTTGAAGAACTCAGAAAGATATTCAGCAATATCGAACTGGATTATTTTCAAAGCAATATTGAAGGAGAGATCATAGATGCAATTCACGGTGCGGACGGGAAATTCAACGGGATAATCCTGAACGCTGGAGCATACACTCACACGTCCGTAGCAATCGGTGATGCGGTTGCAGGAATAGAA
>PWNY01000034.1 GCA_003557805.1 Bacteroidales bacterium
CGGAACTTCGTTATAAAGGAATAAAGTTCCGGCCCGAGTATTATTACGGAAAAGGATGGGGATGTGTTTGATCCGATCAGGGAAGCGATCAGGGGCGGTACCGGCCGGTTGCGCAAAAGGGGGGCTGACTATCTTTTTTACCGGCTCATCGACACAATCGTTGACCATTACTACCTGGTTGCAGACCGCCTGGAGGAGCAGCTGGAAGAGATTGAGGGATTACTCCTGGAAAGCTACCAGGATGGAGTTTCCGAAAAGATACTCAGTGGCAAAAAGCAGCTCGCATTCCTGAAAAGGAGCATATTTCCGCTCAAGGATGAATTGAGAAAGCTCAAGCAGTCAGATACTTCACTTGTCAGCGAGGGGACATACCGCTTTTTTGATGATGTTTATGACCACCTGCAACATATTGTAAGCCTGCTGGAAGGTTTCAGGGAGCAGGTGACCAGCCTTCTTGAGCTGCAGATATCAGCCGGTGCCAACCGCATGAACAGGGTAATGAAGACACTTACCATATTTGCAGCTATATTCATGCCACTTACTTTTATTGCGGGTATTTACGGAATGAATTTCCATTATATGCCTGAGCTTGAAAAGACGTGGGCATATCCGGCAGTCATTGCGTTAATGCTGATTGTAGCTTTATCCATGCTTGTTTACATGAGATACAGGAAATGGCTCTGATTATGTTTTTCCAATGCCTATTGCTCTTTTTTCAGAGATGCAAGCTGATGGTGCGTTTTTTTGATCACTTCGGTTAGGATAGTTTCCTGTTTTTCCTTTGTTCTGAAAGTGTCGATCCAAAAGCTGACAGTGGCCTCCAGGTTGCCTGCACCTATACCTGTAATATCAACCGAAGGTTGCCTGCGCTTTTTAAGTACCCCTTCGGTGTCCCGGACAGCATTCAAAATGGCTTGGGCTGCCTTTTCATAGTCGGTATTACCGGGCAGGGTAATCCTGAAATCAAAGCGCAAAAACCCGTCGATAGTATAATTAATAAGGGGGTTTTTGATGATGTTGGCGTTAGGCACGAATACATCCTTCCCGTCCGGGGTCTTGATCTGGGTGTCCCTTATATTGAGCGCAAGCACCTTCCCCTTTACCGGCCCTGACTCTACAAAATCCCCTACCCTGAAGGGTCTTTTGAATGCCATCAGTATACCTGCAAGGAAGTTCTCCCCGATATCCCGCAGTGCAAAACCTATTATAAACGCAGTGATCCCTGCACCTGCGAGGATACTGGCGGTTATTCCGCCGAACCCAAGCGTTTTCAGGGCGAAAAGCAAACCTGTAATTACTATTACGGTTCTGATCATTGTAGCAAGAAATTCCGCAAGAAGTGGGTCTTCCATCTGCTTGCGCAACCTTTTCCCGGACGCCCTTTTAACCATCCTTGCAAGTACCCAGGTTATTACCAGGATAACTATCGCGGTTACAAGCCTTGGTGTTGCAGCGACTAAGCTGTCGTAATACTGCAGTGTCTCTTCCCGGATGTCATGTAGGAATGTTCTCATATCTGGCTTTTCTTATTGCAAAAAGTTGTGTGAATGGTCATTTGATCAATCAGGGACCCTAACGCCGGATCCTGTATATATCCATTACTTTTTCAAGGATACTCTCAAAATCTATCTCCAGGTCCTTGAGCATACCGCTATGGATGTCGAAGACCCAGCCAGACACCCTTAACCTCCTGTCAAAATAGGCCTCCTGGACCACGGCGGTCTTTATTACATTGATGCATTGCTCTTCCACATTCAGCTCAACGAGCTTCCTGTTCCTTGCCTCATGGTCCTCTATTGAATCCAGCTCCGCTTTATGCAGGCGGTATACATCCCTGATGCTCCTGAGCCAGGGGTTAAGGATGCCCATGTCCTTTTGGAGCAGTGCTGCACTAATTCCCCCGCAGTTGTAATGGCCGCACACTACAATGTGTTTAACACGCAGGTGTCTTACTGCGAAATTAATCACCGACATAACATTGAGGTCGGTATTGGGGACAAGGTTAGCTATATTGCGGTGAACAAATGCCTCTCCCGGTTCCAGGCCCATCATTTCTTCGGCTGAGACCCTGCTGTCTGAACATCCGATATAGAGTATATCCGGATCCTGACCTTTTGAGAGCCTCTTAAAGTAATCCTTGTCTGAGCTCCTGCGCTTTTCGGCCCACTCCTGGTTATTGCGGAAGATCTTTTTTATATCCATTTTTCTGGTCGATTTCCTTTCTGTTAATATCTGAATAATCAAATTTACTCATTATGGTTTTAAAATTGCTTTTCTTTGCACCTTCTTTCGCCTGCAAGGTGGGAAAAACAATCTAGGCAATGAACAGGCGCATACTCCGGCTTGCCATACCAAACATAATAAGCAATGTTACCGTGCCACTGCTTGGCATGGTGGACCTGGCTTTAATGGGGCACCTTCATGACAAGGTCTTTATAGGTGCCGTTGCCCTGGGAAGTATGATATTTAACTTCATATACTGGGGGTTCGGGTTTTTAAGGATGAGCACCAGTGGTTTTGTGGCCCAGGAGTTTGGACGCAGGGACTTCACCCAGGTAATGTTAAACCTTGCAAGGCCCCTGACCCTGGCATTATTGGCCGGCCTTCTCCTGGTACTGCTGCAGGTGCCTGTTGCCTCACTCGCTTTCTGGCTTGTTGACTCTGGCCCTGAAGTTGAGACCTACGCACGTGAGTACTTTCATATCCGGATATATGCCGCTCCTGCAACTATAGGACTTTATGCCATTGCAGGCTGGTTCATTGGTATGCAGAACACGCGATTGCCGATGATAATTGCGGTCTCTGTTAATCTGCTGAATATAGTGCTTAGCTATACCCTCGTAAGGGGTTTTGGAATGCTGTCAGCAGGTGTGGCGTTTGGAACCCTGGTGGCACAGTATATGGGATTTATCCTTGCACTGATAATGCTTTACAGGTATTATTCCAGGTTTTTCAGGTTCTATGAAAAGCGCCTATTCTGGGAACGTTTTGCACTTGGCAGGTTCTTCAGTGTAAACAGGGATATTTTGATTAGGACCCTCTGTTTGATATTTGCGTTGTCCTTTTTCACTGCCAGGTCAGCCGCTATGGGTGACACCCTGTTGGCGGTCAACTCAATGCTGCTTCAGTTCTTTATGTTCTTTTCCTATCTTGTTGATGGATATGCCCATGCCGCGGAGGCACTTACAGGGCGGTACGTCGGGTCCGGCAACAGGATAGCTTTAAGAAATGCCATACGCTACCTTTTTTTATGGGGAGGCGGTATAGCTGTCGTGTTTACTGCTGCATACCTGGTGTGGGGTTTTCCCATCCTGACTTTGTTAACAAGCAACACTGAAGTTTTATCGGGTGCGGCTCCTTATTTGTTCTGGACCGTTCTGATACCCGTGGTATCCTTCCCTGCATTTATATGGGATGGTATATTTATCGGTGCTACAGCTTCCGGGCATATGCGTAATGCAATGCTTGTATCTACTTTGCTGGTATATTTCCCGGTTTATTACCTTAGCCTGCCCTATTTGGGTAACAATGCGCTATGGCTTGCACTCCTGCTGTTCCTTCTGTCCCGGGGAGTCAGCATCTGGCTCATGTCTCCAATGGCCATTTTTAAAAATAAGACCTAAAAAAACTATATTTGCACCATGTCCGGACTACCCGATTATTCCGATATAATAAAGGCCCAGAAAAATTTAAAGGGTATAGTCAAGAACACCCCTTTTGACCACAGTAAATCATTCTCTGCAATATCGGGCGCAAATGTCTTCATGAAACTTGAGAATATGCAGTCGACCGGCTCTTTCAAGGTCAGGGGTGCATACAATAAGATAAGCAGCCTGGGCAGGGATGAACTGAATAACGGGGTGGTCTGCGCTTCGGCAGGTAATCACGCCCAGGGCGTTGCATTTGCAGCAGGGATGATGGGTGTGAAGTCTACTGTCTACATGCCAGTATTTACACCTCCTCTAAAGGTTATCGCCACCAGGAGCTACGGGGCTGACGTGGTACTTGAGGGGGAAAGCTTTGATGATGCAATGGCTGCAGCTACAAGGTATTCTGAAGAGAGCGGGGCCAAGCTGGTGCATGCCTTTGATGATAAGTATATAATCGCCGGCCAGGGGACAATAGGCCTTGAGCTGTTCCAGGCAAATGACACACTTGACGATGTGGTTGTTCCTGTCGGAGGTGGCGGGCTTATTGCAGGCATAGCCATTGCCCTTAAGGAGATGAACCCGGATATTCGGATTATCGGGGTAGAGGCGGAAGGCGCCCAGTCAATGAAAAGGTCACTTGAGGCAGGAAAACCACTTAAGCTTGAAAGTATGCATACCATTGCCGACGGGATTGCGGTAAAGACCCCAGGGGCGCTCACCTTTGAGGCGGTAAGGAAGTATGTTGACCAGGTACTGGTTGTAAATGACACTGAGATAGCCCATGCAACATATCTATTATTGCAACGGGCCAAATTGCTTGCCGAACCTTCGGGCGCTGCTGCACTTGCTGCTGTGTTACACAAAAAGGCCGACTTTAGTGGGCGTAACACCGGGGTGATAATTAGCGGAGGGAATATCTATATGGGCCTTTTGGAACAGATACTGGAGAAGGGTATGATGGAAGAGGGATTAAGGGCAAGAATAGCAGTGCTGATCCCAGATATTGCAGGCGAGCTTAAATCGATAATAAGCATTCTGGTAAGACTGGGTGCCAGTATAAACGACATTACTCATGAGCGTTCCATTACGACCGTGCCTGTCGGTTTTGTACTGGTTACGATAACTTTCAACCTCAGGGAGAGCAGCCAGCTCGATACCATTTGCCGTACACTTGAAGAGAGGAACAAGAAATTTGAAGTGCTTAAGTAGAAATGATCATTAAATGAATATATACAGGATTATGAGGAAGGTTACTTTAATAGCTGTATTTATTTGCAGTGTGACCACACTAAATGCGCAGGAAGAAGTTGTTGGCGCAATATTTAAAAATGCCCTTGGCTCTGATGTGGCATATGAGAACTTAAGGATCCTTTGTGAGACCACGGAGGGGCGTATATCAGGATCTCCTGAAGCTGCGGCAGCAGTTGAGCTCACCCGCCAGATAATGCTTGGAATGGACCTTGACAGTGTTTACCTTCAGGAGGTGATGGTACCGAACTGGAAAAGGGGAGAAAGGGAGATAGCGAGGATTGTGTCGGGCCACTACGGTGAGACCGAACTTAATGTTATCGCACTTGGGTTATCTGTGGGAACCGGAGCTGATGGAGTATCTGCCCCTGTCATTGAGGTCGGCAGTGTTGAAGAGCTTGAAGAACTGGGTGAAGATGCCATAAGCGGCAGGATTGTGTTCTTCAACAGTGAGCCTGATCACGGGCACTATAATACTTTTGATGTTTACAGCGACCTGGTTGGAATGCGTTTCAGGGGTCCTGCGGCAGCTGCTTCCTATGGTGCCGTTGCTGCAATTGTAAGATCTGCAACAACCGCAATGCACGATCATCCGCATACAGGTGTTACCAGGTACGAAGCCGGTGGTAACAATATACCTTCAGTTGCAATCAGTCCAGTAGGCGCAGGGGTATTAAGCAGGCAGCTTGTAAATGACCCCGGGCTCCGGCTCTATCTCAGGACCACCTCATACAGGCTTCCGGATGTGCTCTCATATAATGTTATAGGTGAGATCAGGGGTTCTGTCTATCCCGAACAGATAATCACCGTGGGGGGACACCTTGACTCATGGGACAACAGTCCCGGCGCACATGATGACGGAGCGGGATGCATGCAGTCAATAGATGTTCTGAGGATATTCCTTGAAGAGGGAATTCGCCCGAAACGCACTGTCAGGGCGGTCATGTTCATGGATGAGGAGATCTCCCAGAGAGGCGGCAACAAATATGCCGACCTGGCTTATATTAACGGGGAAGAGCACTATTTTGCCATTGAGTCTGACCGCGGGGCTTTCACCCCCAGGGGCTTCTCGGTTGATGCTTCTGTGAAAAACCTGGAAGCACTCCAGGGTCTTTTGCCTTTTTTCAGCCCGTGGGGCATGCATGAAATTATCGCAGGGGGAAGCGGTGTGGATATTGCACCGCTTAAAAACTACTATGATATGACACTGGTAGGACTGCTGACAGATTCACAGAGGTACTTTGATGTACATCACTCAGCAAATGACACATTTGACCAGGTAAACCGCAGGGAAATGCAGCTTGGAAGCGCGGCAATGGCAGCAATTATTTACCTGGTCGACCACCTTGACCTGCTTGAGTTTTCACAGTGATACAGAAAACCACCTGTTCAGCAGGCTTACTTTAAACAGGTGGTAATGCAATTGTAATGCTTGTCTCTATCTTTAGACAAGCAGCTCTTATAGTAATTCGGCTTCAAGGGATATCTTTACGCCGGTCAGAGCCCTGGATACCGGACAGCCCTCCTTGGCCTCCCCGGCAATTTCAAGGAACTTCTGCCTGTCAATACCGCCTACCTTACCTTTTGTTTTTAGCAGGATATCCGATATGCTGAATCCATCCTTGGTTTTGGACAATGTAACCTCTGCTTCTGTATCAATCCTTTCAGGTTTAAACCCTGCCTGGTCAAGGGCATGTGAAAGGGCCATTGAAAAGCAGCCCGCATGTGCCGCTCCTATCAGTTCTTCAGGGCTGGAGGCTGACTTGTCATCCTCGAACCTGGATGCAAACTTAAGTGATCCCTCATAGCCGCTTGTTTTCAGGGTATATTTACCTCCTCCTTGCGTAAGGTTACCCTGCCAGAATGCATTTGCAATATGTTTGCTCATTGTAACGGTATTTTCGTTAATAAATAGGTTTTTATGTTTAACCCTTTAGGTGGATATTTGTTCAGAAACGTTCCAGGTATATCCACAGTAACAGATTTTCGGGCTTAGTCACTGTTCACCACTATAAAAGTCCACGCGAAGCAGAGACCGCATAACTATTACCAGACTATTCTATTGTTGGCTATACCATGCGGATGGACTGTTTCTCAAAATCACATTACTGGTACTTCTTCCATAATTTAACATTCCCAACGTGGCTACTAATCCTTATAATATATTCTTGGAATTTCTTTATCCTGATACGCTCCACCGTATAAGGAACACTTACTTGAGGTATTATAAGGTGCTCTGTTTTCTGGTTTTCTGGCGGGGCAGCCTACTCGATTAGCAAATGATTTAATCTACATAAGTTTCTCGTATCACAGATTTACATTTATTAATCTCTTCATCTGAAATCTTGCAAATGACTTTTTGTATCCGGCGTTTATCAATTGTTCGTATTTGATCGATGGCTGCAGATCCTTTTTTGTCGTTATGGGTAATTGAAACTCTTGTTGGATATTTCTTTATAGTTGTTGTCATGGGTGCAATCACAACTGTACCAAGGTGATTATTCATTTCATTGGGAGAAATAACCAGACATGGCCTGGTCTTGCTTGTTTCACTACCCATGGTTGGGTTAAGGCTCACCAAAACAATATCATATTGTTTTATTTCCATTCTTCAAATGTTTCGTCCTCAAATACATCATCTAATAAAAGCTTGTCATCGTTATTCTCATGCATCTGCTTAAACGCAACATCCCATCCTGACCTTGGTTGCTTTTTTGGCTTTAAGATTATATAGCCCTTTTCAAAGATCAGTTCTACCTTATCTCTGATTTCATATCTTTCTAAAATCTCTTTTGAAAGCCGAAGACCTTTAGAGTTACCTATTTTGATTATTGATACTTCCATTGTAATTTTTTTCGATGTAGTTACAAAGTTATTACATTTTATATTATTTACAAACTAGCTGCATTATTATAAAATGTTTGCAATACGTTCCAGGCATATCTACAGTAACAGATTTTCGGGCTTATTCACTGTTCACCACTATAAAAGTCCACGCGAAGCAGAGACCGCCAAACTATTACCAGGCTACTCTATAGTTCGCTAACCTATTATTGCTGACTGGTAAATTTTTATCAAATTCATGGCTTATGAATAATGCAGCTTAAAATTAAAATATTACCGAAAGAAAAATTTTCTAACTTTATCTGAAGATCATTGTTGGTAAAGCACGACTGCCTTTGTCCCGAAATGATTATAATGTATATTTGTTTCTAAAATTTAAAACAACTGAAATGAAGCCACTTATCTTTCTGCTTCTGCTTGTCATATTGTCGGCTTGCGCTGATTATACAGTAAATGAATCATATGCCGGCGGTGTAATTGAGGTATACAGTGAATCGATGGACAGGACCATGGATGTTACTGTCATACTCCCTGAATCCTACCAGGATGCTTCTTCCGGATATCCGGTCATATACCTGCTGCACGGGGCCACAGGCAACCACATGAACTGGATGGAGCATCCGGTCAGGGATGGTCTGGTTCAGGGACTGGCCGACCAGTATGGTATTGTTTTTGTCATGCCAGACGGCGACCCATTCAGCTTTTATCTTGACAGCCCCTGGAATGACGACAGCCAGTTTGAGACTTTCGTAGCCTATGAGCTGGTATCCTTTATAGATGAGAACTATAATACACTGAGCGGGCGTTCCGGACGCGGTATTACCGGCCTGTCAATGGGCGGCCACGGAGCCCTTTACCTGTCGGCAAGGAATCCTGGTGTATATTCTGTAGCCGGCAGCATGAGCGGTGCTGTTGATTTAGATGTTGCCAGCTGGGACCTCCAACAGGAGAGCATTGAGGGCTTTATGAGGCAGATTGCGGAGATGCTTGGAGTTGAGGAAATAGAGCCTGATTTCCTGGTCGAACACTCCGTGTCCAACATGGTTGAACGTATGAAGGAGAATCAGATACCCCTGATAATAGATTGTGGAATCGACGATTTTTTGCTGGATGCGAACAGGACACTGAACCGGAAACTGCTCGAGCAGGGTGTGCCTCATGACTATATTGAGAGACCCGGACAGCACGACTGGCCATACTGGACAAATGCCCTGCTTTACCAGGTACTTTTTATTTCCGAGGTTTTTCGCGAAAATGGTGTACTTAACTAGGCCGGCAGATTAAAGCCCGGTATTATGGCAATACTTTCAGATAATTAAACAGAACAGTAAAACTTTTCGTTAAACCATAATATGTATAAATATGAAAAAATTATCAATTACAGTATTATTATTCCTGTCATTTTTCTTCTTTTTAAGGAGTACTGCAAATGCACAGGCCAGTTTTGAACCAGGTCAGCTCGGAATCAATGCAGGGATATCATACGGCACTGATTTGAAAGAGCCCGGGATAAGGGCAGGATTAACCTATTTTATAGCTGAACGTGCCAGGATCGGAGCAGATATTACCTACTGGGTAATAGAAGATAAATGGGTGATGGAAGAAGAGATTTCATCAACTGGCCTTGAGTTCAATGCCAATCTTCATTTCTTGTTTGCCAGGGGGCGCAACCTGGTTTTCTATGCAATAGGTGCAGGCGGCCTTCACTATACAAGTGTTTCCGGTCAGATACCCGAGCTTGACACATCAGATGCCGAATTTGGCATAGGCTTTGGTGCCGGGGCTGAGTTCAACATCGGTTTTCTCTCATTCTTCGCCGAACCGAAACTGTTCTTCAGCGGATTTGACCAGCTCAAGTTAAACGGGGGCGTAAGGCTTTACTTCTGAGAAGAAGGATTAACGGTCACAACCTTTCAAGCATCTGCATTAGTTCATAGGCGTCTGATATTATCTGCCTGTGGTCGAATGCCAGTTTTGCATTTTTCCAGTTCTCTACCACTTCAACCTCAGCAGCATCGTCACCCGCTTGCAGTGTGCTGATATCTGCCCTGGCAAGGAATGCAATTGACACTGTCCGGCCTCTCGGGTCACGTCCCGGGTCTGAATATACCCCGGACATTGTAAGCTCACTTATTTTAAGGCCTGTCTCTTCATTTGCTTCGCGAATGCATGCTGCCTCGGCGGTTTCACCTTCGTCGACAAAACCGCCTGGCAGAGCATATTCTCCCTTGAATGGAGGGTTTTTTCGCCTGATAAGAACCACTCCGTTTCCTGAAAAAACGACGCAATCCACCGTCAGTGCACAATTGTATCTTAAGCTCATGACTTTTTTTCTCTAAGATATTGAAAATTCTCCTGTTTGCTGCAGACCGGCATAATTGTTATCTTGCATTAAACAATCAAAACCACTTGCCATATATGCAAAACAAAGATATAGCCGGTATCCTGGTTGAGATTGCCGATCTTTTGGAAATCAAGGGAGAGGATACCTTCAGGGTAAATTCATACCGGAATGCTGCACGAACCATCTCTTCACTGCAGGAAGATATAGCCGATATTGCGGGAAGCAGCGGTGAACTGGTAAAACTTCCAGGTATTGGAAAGAGCATGGCTGAAAAGATCAGGGAGATTGTAAGAAAAGGACGACTTTCACAGCTGGATGAGCTAAGACGTGAGCTGCCGCCCTCGCTTCTCGAGATATTAAAACTGGAACAGATGGGCCCGAAAAGGACCAGAACCTTGTATAAACAATTAAATATAAGATCTGTGGAGGACCTTGAAAAGGCTGTTGAAAATGGTAAGGTTCAGAAACTTGAAGGATTCGGGGAAAAATTTGCCACCCAGATATTAAGGGAGATAGAGGAGTATCACAGGAAAGGAGGGTATAAAAGGTTTAAAATCAGTGAGGCAGCTGATTTGATACGCCCACTCGTGGATTACCTTTCAAAGGAGGTTAAGGATATTGAAGTAGCTGGCAGTTACCGCAGGGGAAAGGAAACTGTAGGTGACATTGACATCCTTGGTATAAGCAGGGATGCAGGCAAAGCAATGGAGTTCTTTGTGAACTACCCAGAAACCTCCAGGGTGATATCAAGGGGAAAGGCCAAGACCTCAGTAATGCTGCATGCCGGTATTCAGGTTGACTTCAGGGTTTTTGAAAAGGACTCATATGGCGCCGCACTTCTTTTCTTTACAGGTTCCCAGGCGCATAATGTGGCCCTGAGGAGGATATGCCAGGAAAAAGGGTTTAAGCTGAATGAATATGGCATATACAGGGGGGAAGAGAGAGTGGCAGGCACATCTGAGACCGAAATGTACAAAAAGATGGGATTGCCATTTATAGCTCCTGAAATGCGTGAGGACACAGGGGAGCTTGATGCGGCAAAGGAGGGGAAACTCCCTGAGTTAATAGAACTAAAGGACATAAAGGGAGACCTGCAGTCACATACAAGGGCTTCGGACGGTAAAAACAGTCTTAAAGAGATGGCAGAGGCTGCCAGGGGTAAGGGTTACGAGTATTTTGCTGTAACCGACCACTCTAAGAAGGTAAGTGTTGCCGGAGGGCTGGATGAAAAAAGGCTGGCCAGGCAGATGGAAGAGATAGAAAGCCTGAATGAGAAATTGGAGGGTTTCCGGGTGCTTAAATCCGTGGAAGTGGATATATTAAGGGATGGTACCCTGGATCTCGATCATGGTATCCTCAGGGAGATGGACCTGGTAGTGTGCGCAATACATTTTGACAGGAAACTTTCAAAAAAGGAACAGACCCTGAGGGTGCTAAGGGCAATGGAAAACCCCTTCTGCAACATCCTGGCCCACCCTACAGGCCGGCTTATAGGTAAAAGGAGAGAATACGAAATTGATTTAAAGGAGATAATGAAGGAGGCGGCCGCGGGGAACTGGTTTCTTGAGATAAACAGTGACCCTGAAAGGCTTGACCTTAATGATGTTTATATAAGGCAGGCAAAGGAAGCTGGTGTCAAAATGGTAATATCCACAGATGCTCACTCGGTAGTGGGGCTGGACAATATTAAATATGGCCTGATGCAGGCCAGGAGGGGCTGGCTCGAAAAGGATGATGTTGTCAATACAAGGTCGTGGAAGGAGTTCAGGGAGCTGATAAAAAGATGATTACCTGTGTTAAAAAATGATTTAAATGTGCGTTTAATCATTATTATTTGCTAAATTTAGGATAGTATTAACAAAAACAGGTGATCATGAAAAAAAGGATTTTACTGTTTGCTTGTCTGGCAGGTATGATGCTTGCAGGTTGCCAGAAAGATGACTACTCAACGTCTACTCAGCATGAAATATCAGAAGAGCTTAAGCATGGGGACATAATTGAGGGTAGTTATATTATTGTTTACAGCGGTGGAGATGAGCTGAAGAGCACTATTTCCGGGACTTATGATGAGAGGGTGTCTGCTGTAATGACTTATTCGGAATCACTTTTCGGTAAAGCTGGAATACCATCTGGTTCAATTACAAGGGCATATAGTAGCACGATCTATGGCGTATCTGCTGAACTTAATGAAGAGCAGGCAGGGGCTCTATTAAGTGATGAAAGGGTTGCCTATATTGAGCCTGACAGGGTGATAATTATGCGGCCACCATGGGAAAGGAATCCTGATCCAGATCCTGAAGACCCAGATAATGGAGATGATGATGACACAGGCGATAATGGAGAGTCTTCTCAGACAGTGCCATGGGGTATTGAAAGGGTAGGTGGATATGTAAGCTATACCGGTAACAACAAGGCATGGATAATTGATACAGGTGTTGAATTTGACCATCCTGACCTTAATGTGAATACCTCCCTTAGCAGGACTTTCATTGCCAGGGGGCCTGATGCCAGAAACGGAAATGACCTTAACGGTCATGGTACACATGTGGCTGGCACTATAGCTGCAATAGATAATAACTTCGGTGTGGTGGGAGTTGCTGCTGGTGCTCAAGTAGTTGCTGTAAAGGTACTGGACAGAAGGGGAAGTGGTACATATTCAAATGTCATAGCCGGTGTTGACTATGTGGGGTCAACTGCCAGCGCCGGTGACGTTGCCAATATGAGCCTTGGAGGTCCTGTGTCCCAGGCCCTGGATGATGCTGTAAAAGCTGCGTCAGATAAAGGGATATGGTTTGTCATCGCTGCAGGGAATGATGGTAAGGATGCGAATAATTACTCGCCGGCAAGGGTTAACGGAAACTACATATACACCATTTCAGCAATGGACGCCAATGACAGTTTCGCATCATTTTCAAACTGGGGTAACCCGCCAATTGATTACTGTGCTCCCGGAGTAGCCATCGAGTCCACATGGATAAACGGAGGTTACAGAACTATAAGTGGTACATCAATGGCTGCACCCCATGCCGCCGGAGTCCGTCTGTTGGGCGCGCCTAAAACCAATGGCTTTGTCAAAAATGACCCTGACGGGAATCCTGACCCCATTATTTCCCGTTAAGGATGTTTTGATGCTGTTTAAATAACTTGTTTCAAGGGCTGTTTCTTTCTTTGAAATGGCCCTTTATAAGTTTTTCTATTTTTATTTTGAATATGGTTGAATATTTTTCCAGGTTTATCTTAATTATCTCGTTTATCACCTGTTTTAACAATTCTTCATACGGTTGGTCGGCCCACCAAATACTTGCGTCAAAGGCCCTTGGTGGAATGGACTTATGGGACACTGTTCCCAGGGTTGAGGCAAAGAGCCTGCAGGGCTTTCTAATGGAAGTGGAAGAGGAACTGGCGGTTTTCCTGGATAAGCATGAGGAGTGGTCAAGGGCTAACCTGCAATATTATCCTCCTTTGCCCGCGGGGTTGTCTTTCAGGGCAACAGGCAATAAAACAGATGTACGGGATCGCTTTTTACGTGCCATCAGGGTCAACCCTGACATACCTCTGCACCTATATCTCTGCCTTTTGCCAGGGCAGTCTGCCGGTGGCAGGGAAGTTGCCGGCCCTGCCATGATAAGTATATTTGAAGATAGCCAGTATATAGAAAGTTTTACTTATGTTCTGATCAATGAGGGTGAGTTTGTAAAAGCTGACCAGGTGCTTTATACCGCAAATGATGAACCTGATTACGGTATGGATATCGGCCTGTTTGAGGATAACAACACTCCCTATGGCATGGAATACGGTTTTGGCAATCAGCCCTTTGGCAACCCCGGGCTGGAATATGGCAGCCAGGCACCGTTTCATATGGGTTTTTTTAATGAATCGGCGATATTGTACCCCTTCGGTCCCTTTTTAAGGCGTACACTTATTGACTACAGAATAAACCTGTTCAGGGCCCTGTCGGAGTTCGCATTTGATCATAACCAGGAATACTGGGGTTGGCGCTTTTTGGGGTGGGGGATGCATTATGCCGGCGATCTCTCAATGCCCTATCATAGCAGGGCACTGCCAGGTGTAAGCACCCTAAGGGCCCTGTGGTTGAATTTCAAGGCGGTAATAGGCTTCCCCTCAGCAAGGGACAGGGCAATCCAGCTTGTATCAAACAGGCATGCTGTACTGGAGAGGTTCCAGTTGCATTTGATAGTGAAGGCTTCCATTGAGAACGACAGGGAGCACCCGTTCTTTGTTGCTCTTACCGGACCAAAGGAGGATCATGAGAGGTTCTGCCTGCTCGAGGTTGCCGGCAGGGCTGAAGGGATGGCAGACCATCTTGATGCGGCTATAGCGGAGCTAATGCCCCCGGCTTTGGTATCGGATCCTGGTATTGAGGCAACGGAGTCACCTCTGATGAATGACCTTGCCGGGCTAATGGAGCAGGAGAAAGGGAAGGAGGCAGTAATGCAGATGACGGCGGTTACAGCCGGCCTGCTTGAACAATACAGTGCCGCTATCAGGTCTTATATGCTCTCAGTTATCGGAAAAGGTGTTTAATTTACCGGATTATTTACTATTACCCGGTCAGCTTCCGAACATTTCCCTGTAAAG
>PWNY01000274.1 GCA_003557805.1 Bacteroidales bacterium
AGAAAAAAGGGAAGGCTCATGGTTTAGGAGGGTGTTACGGTCTATTAGGGATTAAAGTGAACACCTGTATAACATTTTGCCTATGAGACTATTCATTAAAAACATGGTATGTCGCCGCTGTATCATGGCTGTTAAGGCTGAGTTTGAGAAACTTGGTATAATACCTCTAAGTGTTTCCCTGGGAGAGGTAGAACTTAAGGAGAAGAGTCTCCCTCAGGAGTTGATAGAAAAGCTTGACAGGGGTCTTGAAAACCTGGGTTTTGAGAGGTTAGACAGCCGCACTAACCAGATAATTGAGAAGATCAAGAATATTATCATTCATAAGATACATCACACGGAGGGAGATCTGGATAACTGCTGCAGGTGGTCCGATGTCATTTCATCCGAGTTTAGCTATGAATACAACTACCTGAGCAGGTTGTTCTCTTCGGTGGAAGGTATAAGCCTTGAACAGTTCATTATAAGGCAGAAAGTTGAGAAGGTAAAGGAGTTGATCGTATATGATGACATGAATCAATCAGAGATAGCCTTTCGCCTGGGTTATAGCAGTCCCGCCCATTTAAGCAGCCAGTTCAAAAAAGTAACAGGGATGACACCGGGGCAGTTCCGCAAGCTAAACAAGCCCCCAAGAAAACAAGTTGACAAACTGCTGTAAATTATAGTTGTAAATTATAGCTGTAAATTATATAAGTATCGGGCAGGATTATGTAATGGTTGTAAAACAGCATTGAAGTACTTTTAACATAATTATAAATCATCAGAAATCGACTATAAATGTTGAACAGAATCATTAGGTTTTTCCTGGAAAACCGCCTGGTGTCATGGCTGCTGATAATATTCCTTATTGGCTGGGGTATCTCTGTAGCCCCATTTAACTGGAGGATTGACTTTTTACCCAGGGATCCCGTACCGGTTGATGCCATACCTGATATAGGTGAAAACCAGCAGATTGTTTTCACCGAATGGATGGGGCACTCACCCCAGGACATAGAGGATCAGATTACATATCCCCTTACATCAGCACTTTTGGGCATACCGGGTGTGAGCAGCATACGAAGCACGTCCATGTTCGGGTTCTCGAGCATATATATAATTTTTGACGAGGATGTAGAGTATTACTGGAGCAGGTCAAGGATACTGGAGAAGCTCAACGCTCTCCCGGCGGGGATCATCCCTGATGAGGTGACACCGCAGCTCGGACCTGACGCAACTGCCCTGGGGCAGGTTTTCTGGTACACGCTTGAAGGGCTTGACGAAGAGGGAAACAATGCAGGAGGATGGGATCTGCATGAACTCAGGTCCATACAGGACTACTACGTAAGGCTCGCCCTGAGCAGCGTAAAGGGGGTTTCGGAGGTTGCCAGTGTTGGTGGTCATGTAAAGGAGTACCAGGTAGACCTCGACCCGGATGCCCTTAAAAACCATGATATCTCAATAATGCAGGTGTCAAGGGCTATCAGCCAGAGCAACCGGGAAACTTCTGCCAACACCATGGAGTACAACATGGCAGAATACCTTATCAGGGGGTTGGGTTATATTGAATCACTGGATGACATTGAACAGACTGTCGTTGTTGTCAGGGATAATGTCCCGGTTCTAATCAGGGATATTGCCAGGGTTAATATAGGACCAGCCGTAAGAAATCACGGTGGTATCCTCGATAAGGGAGGATCAGAGGCTGTTGGGGGAGTAGTGGTTGCCCGTTACGGGGACAACCCGCTTGAAGTTATCCAGAACGTAAAGGATAAGATCGAGGAGATAAGCCCCGGGCTTCCTTCCCGTGAACTTGCTGACGGCCGGACTTCCCAGGTAAACATTGTACCGTTTTATGACCGAACCCAGCTTATTTATGAGACCCTGGGTACCCTGAACAAAGCAATAATACTGCAGATATTGATATCCATCGTGGTAATTGTGGTGATGGTGTTTCACCTTCGCACATCACTTCTTATATCCGCCCTTTTACCACTTGCGGTACTGATGAGTTTTATCATGATGAGGTATTTCGGGGTGGATGCCAATATTGTTGCCCTGTCAGGTATTGCCATTTCCATCGGGACTATGGTCGATCTTGGCATTATTATGAATGAGAATATACTCAGGCACCTCAGGGAGGCGGGCAGTTCAGTCAAAAACCGGCTTGAGGTTATTTACGGGGCCTCTGCCGAGGTTGCACCTGCTATTCTGACCGCTGTAAGCACAACAATTGTGAGCTTCTTGCCGGTATTCACCCTGCAGGCAGCAGAAGGAAGGCTTTTTTCACCACTTGCATTTACAAAGACATTTGCACTGGTTGCCTCACTGATTATTACCATGGCATTTATGCCAATGCTGGCCTACCAGTTTTCCGGCGAGTTTAAAAACAATTTTATAAAAAGGATAAAAAACCACCCCTACACCGGATATGTTCTAAATGCCTCAGCCATAATCCTGGGGTTATTAATAGCACTTCAATTGTTATGGTGGGCCGGTCTTTATATTATGTTGCTGGGTGTATCCGGATTGTTGCAAAATATATTACCGCGGGCAATAAGACCTTATAAAAGCATGATCAATATGGGAATAACCCTGCTGGTGGTAATGCTTTTGCTTGCTTTTGAATGGCTCCCGGTAGGTGTTGAAAGAAGCCTGTTTATAAACATTCTGTTTCTTTTGCTGGTAATTTCAGGCGTGCTGATTGTGTTCCGGGTCTTCATGCATTATTACCCCCGCATTCTCTCCTGGTGCCTTAACAATAAGGTCAGCTTTCTGATCATCCCTGCTTTCTTTATCATACTTGGCCTTAACATATGGCTGGGGTTCGGGAACGTGTTTGGTTTTGTGGCAAAGGGATTTGATCACACCGGTGTCAATATCAGGACAACCAGTGTCTGGAGCGGTCTTCATCACGCATTCCCGGGACTGGGCAGGGAGTTTATGCCCTCCCTTGACGAGGGGAGCTTTTTGCTCATGCCTACAACAATGCCCCATACAGGAATAGAATATAACCTTAAAGCTCTACAGGAAGTGGATCTCAGGATCGATGCCATCCCTGAGGTGGAGATGGTTGTCGGAAAAGCGGGAAGAGCTGAGAGCCCACTTGACCCGGCTCCTATGACGATGTTTGAGAATGTAATAATATATAAAAGCGAATACAAGACCGATGTAAACGGCCGAAATATACGCTTTAAGGTAGATGAGGATGGTGAATTCGTACGGGACGAAGATGGTGAGCTGATACCCCACAGAAGGGGAAAGTATTACAGGCAGTGGCGAGATCATATCCACAGCCCCGATGATATATGGCAAGAGATAACAAGGGCTTCCAGCATCCCGGGTCTTACCTCTGCACCCCGCCTGCAACCGATTGAAACAAGGCTGGTAATGCTTCAGACAGGTATGAGGGCTCCAATGGGGCTGAAGGTATTCGGCCCCGATCTTGAGACCATTGAGGGGTTTGCCCTGCAATTGGAAGGCGTACTGCAGGAGGTGCCGTATATAAGGGCCTCAACCGTATTTGCCGACCGGATTGTTGGCAAGCCATACCTTGAGATTGAGCCGGACCGTCAGGCTCTTGCAAGGCACGGGATAACAATAGTGGATTTTCAGCAGGCAATCGACCTGGCCGTAGGAGGAATGGCACTGTCAACGACAGTTGAGGGTCGTGAAAGATATAATATACGTGCACGCTATGCCAGGGAGTTTCGTGACTCTCCCGAATCGCTTGAAAGGATATGGGTGGATACGCCGGCCGGATACCACATACCACTGGGAGAGGTAGCAAAAATTGATTTTAGGCGCGGACCCGGGATGATCAGGGGAGAGGATACATTCCTGGTGGCATATATCACATTCGACAAAG
>PWNY01000064.1 GCA_003557805.1 Bacteroidales bacterium
CTTCCGATCTCGCAAATGCTCTTCACCGAATAAGTAAGACGGGCTGAACCCGTTATCCCCGGTTTAACAACATCTTTTTAAATTAACCCCCAGGCAGTAACCCGGAATGCATAAACGGGGCTTGATTGTATTTGTGCTGCCCCTCCAGGTTTTACAGTTTTATGTATCTTTACGCGGATTAAGCCCATGGTGGCAAATAAATCATAGAACTGAAAATATATATTATGGAGCTAGCGCTGTCTCCTTAAACAAATTTTAACCAAAAATCTTAAACTATGAGTTTCAACAGTTTCAGAATAATCTCCCTAATGGTAGTGCTGGCCATTGTCTCTTCTGCTACTTTGGTTTCAGCCGGACCGGCCAAAGAGAATATCGCGGAAAAAAGCACAGTTGAGAAAGAACTCTACATTCCTGACAATATCAGGTTTGTACCGGAAGATAATGATTTTAACGACCCTGAAAGTGAATACAGCTTTCATCGCATGGTTGAATCTGACAATATCGCAATATTCTGGAGCAAGGAGTATGGCGATGACCCGATGGCAAATCCCGACGAGAGCAGGCGCTTTGATGTAAACTTTGCCCTGGAGGAGTGCGAAAGGTTTTATGACTATTACGTTAACGAACTGAAACTGGTTGAGAAGGGCAACTCCATATCGGATAAGTACAAATTGATCCTGATCGTCTTTGGAGGTGACGTGGGCACAGCTTTCGGTGGTGGTGCAGACGAGAAGGTTGGGATGATGTGGACCAATGCTTCAAGGATACTGAGGCCACCCTACGGTGTCCTTGCCCATGAGATGGCTCACAGCTTTCAGTACATGCGCAGGATAGACACAGGTACCGGCCCAAGGGGCCCGATCAATGAAATGTCAGCCCAGTTAAAACTATGGCAGGTTTATCCCGAATGGATGACCTTTGAGAACTACCATCTTGATACATACCTGAGCGGGACTCATTACGCCTTTTTGCACCCCAGAAATATGTACTGTTCACCATATGTTTTGGAGTACTGGTTAAATAAGCACGGGAAAGAGTTCTACGGCAAGCTGGCAAGGGCAACCCAGAGGGATGAGGACCCTGTTATGACATATAAGCGTATAACCTCAATAAGCCAGGAGCAGTTCAATGATGAGATGTTTGATGCTGCAAGAAGGTTTATTACATGGGACCTTGACAGGATCCGTGAAGTTGCCAGCCCATATGCAAACATGCACGAGAGCACTCTTATTGACTCAGGTGACGGCTGGTTCAGTATAGACCCGTCCAACTGCCCGCAGAACTATGGTTACAATGGTATACAGCTGGACGTTCCCCCTGCTGGTACGGTTGTTGAACTAAACTTTGAAGGTATTGCCGGTGCCGCGGGCTACAATGCCGTGAATGTTGACAAGGCCGGGTGGCGTTACGGTTTTCTTGCATATCTTGAGGACGGCCGTCGTGTATATGGAGATATGCACAGGGAAGCTAAAGGTACGGTAAAATTTGAGGTGCCTGAAAATACCGGCTATCTTTGGTTTGTTGTAAGTGGCGCACCAAAGGAGCACTGGCCAGTTACCATGGGCAGGAATGTTGATCCGGAGGAGAACCCGGAAGAGAACTGGCCCTACCGGATAAGCTTATCAGGGACAACTCTTGCTGAACCGTTGGTCAACTGAATAAGCTATATTGTATTTTTCCTTCCCCGGGCTGCAGCCTTTTGTTTGGGCGGCCCGGGTTTTTAGTAAATACCTGCATTACAGGTGCATTTTTTATTATTAGTTTTTTAGCAATGAATGTAAGGAATATTGAGTTCAAGGCCAGGGTATGCAATATTGATGCAATGGAGAAAAAGCTTTTGGAACTGGCCCCGGTATACAAGGGCCTGGACAGGCAGACTGACACCTACTTCAATGTAAAACGTGGTAGGCTTAAGCTAAGGGAAGGCAATATTGAAAATGCCCTTATCCACTATGAAAGGGCTGATAAAGCAGGTAAAAAGCAGTCAAATGTGATCCTTTACAGCCACAAACCCGATAAGGCATTAAAAGAGATACTTGTCCACCACCTCGGAGTAAAAGTCGTTGTCCAAAAAGAGCGCAAGATATACTATGTTGACAATGTGAAGTTCCATTTTGACTCTGTTGTGGACCTGGGTAACTTCATTGAAGTTGAGGCAATTAACCTTGATAACAGATACAGCATCGATCATCTGAACCAACAATGTGATTACTATTTTGATTTTTTTGGGCTGGAGGATACTGCAATGGTTGAGCTCTCTTACAGTGATATGCTGCTAAAAGCTAAGGGATCTTCCAGTACAGCTGGCCATCAGGCTTAATTAGTCACAGGTGTCGGGGTGTAAACAATTGTATAAATTTCTTGTTCTTAGTATTATAAAAACTTTTTACACACAAAATATTAAACCCGAAAAGTACCATTTGAAGAGAGTCATAAACAATATAACCTGTACAAAAGTCTTAAAACCTACTGGCCAAATTTCTCCTGAAGCGGTAAATAAGTCAAGTACCCCTGGGGAAAGCGCTTTTCTTGGTATTTTGCTTTACTTCGACCTTTTCAATTACCCTCTTTCAAAGGATGAGCTGTTTTCATATGCAGGTACAACCAGGGAAGAGGCTGCCGGTGCCCGGAATACTCTGACACAATTGGTGGAAAAGGGGTGGATCAGGTATTATGATGGTTTTTATGGCATAAGAACAGACAGGTCCCTGGTTCAAAAGAGAAGAGGGGACAATTATCGTGCACTTCAGAAAATGAAAACCGCAAAAAGGTATTCCAGGATTATCTCCTGGTTCCCATTTGTTCGTGGTGTCTACCTATCGGGATCAATCTCAAAGGGGGTTTTAGCTGAATCCGATGATATTGACTACTTTATTATAACACATCCCGGAAGATTATGGCTTACAAGATCCCTGCTTACACTGTTCAAGAAAGTTTTCCTGCTGAACTCACATAAGAACTTCTGCATTAATTATTTCATTGGATCCAACGAACTTCCGATCAGGGAACAAAACCGGTTTACCGCAACCGAGGTAGTTTTTCTTGTGCCAATGTACAACCTCCCGCTCTACCGTGAGTTTCTGGATGCAAATAAATGGGTGAGAAATTACTATCCAACTTTCAGGCAGGATGCAAGCAGGTCATTTGATAATAACCCACTGATTAAGCGTTTATTGGAGAGAGCCCTGGGTGATACGTTCGGCAATCGGCTGGATGATTATTTAATGAAAGTTTCACAGGGGGTTATACGGAACAAATACAGGCATATGGATCCTGGATACTTTAACAAGTGCTTTTTATTTGAAAAAAACAGGCTGAGATACCTTCCAAAGTGCAGGCAATATGATCTGATGAAGAGATTCAGGAGCAGCATTGAATCCTTTGAAAGAATAAACAGAACAAAACTGAATACTGAATAGTCTTATTGCCAGGCCGTTATGATGAAAAAGCGCAACATCTGGGTTTTGGGAGGTACGGGGTATATGGGTAGTGCATTGATCAGACACCTGTCGGCTAATCCTGATAATCGCCTCCATATTTTACTCAACAAAAGAACTCCTTACAGAGAACTTGAAGGCTTCAATACATTTTCAGGGGGGCTTGCCGGGGTTGACAAAAGATGGTTAGACAGGTATCCGCCCGATACAATATTCCACCTTGCCCGTCCTGCCGGAAAATACAACTTCACCCGAAAAGCGGCCGCTGCTTACGGTAATTATCTTAACCGCCAGTTTATCAGACTGGTTTCAGGACTTCGAAAAAAGCCTGTAGTGGTTTACGTTTCAGGTTCACTGATGTATGGTAACAGACCCGGCTCAAATCCTGCTTCTGAAGA